>NZ_JBQSWK010000001.1:0-250381 GCF_052377065.1 Brachybacterium sp. AOP42-C2-15 | reverse complement strand
GACCCCGCGGCCATCAGGACGCTGGCCCGCAGCAGGGTCGAGCGGCTCGAGGGGGTGCCGTGGCGTCGATGGCGAGGGACGTGCTGGACTCGGCGGGCTGTGCTCATCGGTGGCCCTCCTCGTTCTGGTCCGTCGTGCTCTGGTGCGCTGTGCTCGGGTCTGGATCTGGGGTCGCGTCGGTGCTGGTGCTGGTGTCCGCTCTGCGCGACCAGACCTCCTCGGCGGCGCTGGTGTCGAGCGTGGAGCGGCCGGAGCGGGAGAGCTCCACCGGGTCCTCGGGACCGCGGATGGCCGGTGCCCGGGTCGAGGATCCGGTGCGGCGGGCCCGCGCGACTCCCACGACGACCAGCAGGCCCATCGCGATCACCAGCAGCAGGGTGGTCCAGTTCTCCCAGGAGGGGTTGACCGTCAGGGGGACGTCGACCGGGGAGGTGAGGGCGCGGCCATCCTCCGTGGTGAGCACGGTGGTGAGGGTGACGGTGCCGTTGGCGATCGCCTCCACGTCCACGGCGGCATCGATCTGGCCCCGAGCGGGGATCTCCACCACCTTCGACTCACCGATCTTCACCAGGGGACGGTCGGAGGTGACCTGGATGCGCACCGTGATCGGGGTGTCCAGGTCGTTGCTGATGGTGATCGGGACGCTCACGGCGTCGGAGATGACGTTGTACCCCGAGGCGGGAACCACTTCGATGCGGTCCTGGAGCTGCGCGGCGCGGGCGGAGGCATCCTCGGCGCGGGCTGCCGGGATCTCCGGCTCGCCGCGCCAGCGCATCGAGGTGCCGGCCAGGATCTCGAGCTGGGACGCATCCAGCGGGGAGTCGTCGTCCATCGCCGCGGCTAGCGTGTCGACCTGCTCCCAGGCGGCATCGAGCTCGGTCAGCGCGGCGGGATCCAGCAGCTGAGGCTCCTCTGCCTCCGCCAGCGTGCCCCAGCGCCCGTTGTCGGTGGGCCCGCTGGGGTGCACGTCCTCGGGGGTGATTCGTCCCAGGGCGTACAGCTCCTCGCTCTCGCTGCGCGGGTCCGTGGTCCAGTCCTGGTGATCGGCCGTATCGAGCAGGGTGCTGGTGCGGCCGGACTCGATCCAGGGTGCCTCCGCCAGGGCATCCAGCGCGGCGCTGGCCGCCGCCGGGTCCAGCACCGCATCCGCCGAGGGGGAGATCAGCAGATGTCGGGGTGCGCTGGCGTACTCGGAGGCGATGGTCGCGGTCTCCGCGAGGAGCCGCTGCTGGGTCTGCTCGGCATCGGACCCCTCGGTGAGCAGCGAGAACTCGGCGGAGAGCTCAGGGTCAGGGGTCAGCAGCTGGAGCTGGGCGCCGGGGGTGCGCGCCGATTCGTAGATGCCGACCGAGCTCGGGGTGACGGTGGAGCTCAGGGACTCCCGCAGCGAGCTGGCGGGGATGATGGCGGAGGTCCCGCCCGCGGCGAGCACGGAGTCCAGCTGCTCGGGATCGGCGACGGCGCCGTCCACCGGCAGTGCTGCGGCACGGGGCTCGATCCCGTGCTCCTCCCAGACCTGATCGCCCCGATCATGGACCACCCCGGCGAGGCGTTCGACCCCCGCCCGCTGCAGGCTGACCGGGTCCGCCTGGGCATAGGGCATCGCCAGCACGGTCCGCTCGCCGACGGACTCCTCGAGCAGGGCGGCGAGCTCGGCGGAGCGTGGATCGGGCGCGTATTCACGCACCGGGCCGAGTGGGAGGTCCTCGTCCGCATCGCCCTCGGCCGGCCCGTCGGCATCGCTCTCGAGGGGCATCTGCGGCGGATCCAGCAGCGCCGGATCGAGCCACCAGTCCACGTCCTCGCGCTCTGCGAGGCCCCGCACCGACGCGAGCCGGCCCGCCTCGGAGGACCTCGCGAACGCCTCCGGGTCGCTCACCGCGGCAGAGGCATCCTCCGAGGCGAGCGGCAGCAGCACCGACTGGGTGATGGTGTCGGTGGCGTCCGCGGGCCGCCACACCACGAAGGTGCGCAGGGTGCTCAGCGGCTGCTCCTCCGACGTGACGGTGAGCGAGAGCCGCCGGGTGCCCCAGAAGTAGGGCTCTGCGGAGTAGTCCAGCTCCTCCGCTGCGATCTGCACGGTGAGCAGGGTCTTCTCCCCGGGCGCCAGGTGTGGCTGCGCGGGTGAGCTGGCGAGCACCGTCCCGGAGGTGTCGGGGGAGCTGTTGGACTGCCAGTCGGCCAGGACGGCTCGATCCGTCACCCGAGCGCTGCGCGTGCGCAGATCGAGGGATAGGTCGGACAGCGGCTCGGAGGAGGTGTTGGTCACCTCGACCTGCGCCTCGAGAGTCCCGCCCGGCGCGAGGGAAGTCGGGGTGAGAGAGACGAGATCCATGCTCACGGCAGCATCCGCGCTCGTGCCCGGCGGTGCCGCGGGGGCAGGTGCAGCAGGCGGCGCCGGCGCCGCATGCGCAGCAGGAATCAGGGTCGCCGAGCCGCTCACCAGCACTGATGAGGACATGACCAGTGCCGTCAGCAGCGCCGCGAGCACCGGGCGCACTGACAGCGGGAACGACGGCATGGTGACACTGTAAGCGGCCGCTACCGTAGGGGCCTGCAGGTGCACGACACCTCTACAACGCCACCGCACTGAACAGCACCGCACCGAACCAGGACAGGACCTCCCGTGACCGATCCCGTCGACGAGACCGCCGCGCGCCTCGACACCGCCCGCACCCGGGCGGCCTCCATGTTCCGGGCGCTGCCCGAGGAGATCCACGAGTTGGGACGGCTGTTCGAGGCGGCCGGGCACGAACTCGCCCTGGTGGGTGGTCCGGTGCGGGATGCAGTGCTGGGACGCTCCAGCGCCGACCTGGACTTCACGACCTCCGCCCGGCCCGACGAGACCGAAGCGATCCTGCGCGGATGGACGCGCGAGGGTGCGATCTGGGACATGGGCCGCGACTTCGGCACCCTGGGCGGGGTGCGCGACGGGGTGAAGGTCGAGATCACCACCTATCGCACCGAGTCGTACGACCCGACCAGCCGCAAACCGCAGGTCGAGTACGGCGACAGCCTCGAGGGCGACCTGTCCCGCCGGGACTTCACCGTCAACGCGATGGCGGTGCGGCTCCCCTCGCTCGAGCTGGTGGACCCCTTCGACGGGCTGGGCGACCTCGCCCGCACCCTGCTGCGCACCCCTGTCGCCCCCGCCCAGTCCTTCACCGACGACCCGCTGCGGATGATGCGAGCGGTGCGCTTCGTCTCCCAGCTCGGGTTCCGGATCGAGGACACGACGGCCGACGCGATCGAGCAGCTCGCGGAACGCATCACGATCGTCTCCGCCGAGCGGGTCCGTGAAGAGCTGGTCAAGCTCATGCTGGGCGCCGACCCGCGGGGCGGGCTCGAGCTGCTGACCGTTCTGGGCCTGGCCGCGCACGTGCTGCCGGAGCTGCCCGCACTCCAGCTCGAGGTCGATGAGCACCACCACCACAAGGACGTCTACCAGCACACGCTCACGGTGCTCGACCAGGCGATCGACCTCGAGTCCCCGGCCGGCTCCGGAGGTCCCTGCGAGCGCCCTGACCTGGTGCTCCGCCTGGCCGCGCTGATGCACGACGTGGGCAAGCCCGCCACCCGGCGCTTCGAGGAGGGGGGCGTGGTCACCTTCCGCTTCCACGAGACGGTGGGGGCGAAGATGACCGCGAAGCGGATGCGCGCGCTGACCTTCGACAAGGACACCACCAAGAAGGTCGCCCGCCTGGTGGAGCTGCACCTGCGCTTCCACGGCTATGTCGAGTCGCCATGGACCGACTCCGCCGTGCGCCGCTATGTCACCGACGCCGGCGACCTGCTGCCGCAGCTGCATCGCCTCACCCGCGCCGACGTCACGACCCGCAACCGCCGCAAGGCCCGTTCCCTCGCCCTCGCCTATGACGAGCTCGAGGCGCGCATCGACCACCTCGCCACGCAGGAGGAGATCGGGAAGATCCGTCCTGACCTCGACGGCAACCGGATCATGCAGATCCTGGACCTCCCGCCCGGCCGGGTGGTGGGAGAGGCCTATCAGCACCTGCTCGAACTGCGGATGGAGCACGGTCCGCTGGGCGAGGAGCGCGCCATCGAGGAGCTCCGCGCCTGGTGGGCCGCCCGGCAGGTGTGAGCAGGGCCGCACCGGACGTGCACACCCTGTGTGCTTCGACGCCAGGGAGTTCCGTCGGCCGGGACGTCGTGCTCATACTGGGAGGCCGTGCACCAGCGGTGCGCGCGGAACCGTCCGCCCCCTCGTAGGACCAGGAGCAGTCATGAGCGATTCCCGACGCTCGTCCCGCGGCTCGTCGAAGAACTCGGCGGGCGGTGGTGCACGCCGCGCAGCCGGTGTGCGCCGCGCATCCTCCTCGACGTCTGCAGCGAAGTCCGCGAAGGGCCCTGACGCGAAGCACTCTGCCGCCAAGGGCGCCAGCCGCACCGGCCGCAGCTCCGCCTCCGGGGCGGACGCCAAGGGCAGTTCCCGCACCGCCTCGGCGAAGACCGGCGCAGGCGCGAAGGTCGGCGCAGGCGCCAAGGGCGGCGCAGCGACCCGCCGCACCTCGGTCAACGCGCGCCATGCCGGAACGTCCGCAGCTGCTCCTGCCGCCGCCGGCAAGGGCTCCGCCAAGGGCCGCCCGAAGAAGGCCGCGGCCACGAACTTCCTGAACTATCCGCGAGCCGGGGCGAAGAACCCCTGGCGCTGGATCCCCTCGCTGCGCATGATCGTCGGTGCGATGGCGCTGATGGTGCTGGCCGGGCTCGGCTTCGCCGTCTGGCTGTACAACGACACCGAGGTCCCCGAGCCCTCGGACTTCGCACTGGCCCAGACCTCCCGCGTCTACTTCGCAGACGGTGAGACCGAGATGGGCCAGTTCAGCGAGGTGAACCGCACCGAGCTGCCGGCCGACGAGATCCCGGACAGCATCAAGCAGGCGGTGGTGGCCAGCGAGGACTCGAGCTTCTACGAGAACCGCGGCGTCTCGCCGCGCGGCATCGTGCGCGCCATGGTCAACAACCTCCAGGGCGGCGCCCGCCAGGGCGGCTCGACCATCACCATGCAGTACGTCGAGCGGTACTACACCGGCACCGAGACGTCCTATGTGGGCAAGGCCAAGGAAGCGATCATGGCCCTGAAGATCGACCAGGAGCTGTCCAAGGACGAGATCCTCTCCCGCTATCTCAACACCATCTACTTCGGCCGTGGCGCCTACGGCGTGCAGGAGGCCTCCCAGGCCTATTTCGACAAGGACGCCACCGACCTCACCGAGGCGGAGGCGGCGCTGCTGGTGGCCGTGATCCCCGCCCCGTCGACCTATGACCCCGCGAACGACGTCCAGCAGTCCACGCAGCTGTGGGACCGCGTGATCACCCGGCAGGTGAACGAGGGGCAGATGACCGCCGCGGAGGGTGACGCGCTCACCTTCCCCGAGACCATCGCACCGCGCAACGAGAACTCGCTCGGAGGCACCAACGGCTACCTCCTGGCCCAGGTGCGGGGAGAGCTGATCGAGGCGGGCTTCACCGAGGACGAGATCAACACCGGCGGGTTCACGATCGTCTCCACGATCGATCCGACGATCCAGAACAACACCGTCCAGGCGGTCGAGAACCTGCCGGAGGACCGGCCCGAGAACAACCGCGTCGGCACCGTGACCCTCGACCCGTCGACCGGAGCGATCCGTGGAATGTACGGCGGTCCGGACTACGTCGCCCAGGCGCAGAACGACGCCACCCAGTCACGGATGCAGGCCGGCTCGATCTTCAAGACCTTCACCCTGATCGCCGCGCTCGAGGACGGCTTCCCGCTGGACTCCCGCTGGGACGGCAACTCCCCGAAGGACTTCCCCGATGTCCCCGGCGGCTGGGAGGTCAACAACTTCAACGACGTCGACTACGGCCGGGTGAGCCTGGAGAAGGCCACCGCCAGCTCGATCAACACCGCCTATGCCGAGGCGAACCTCGAGATCGGCCCGCAGCGGACCATGGACACGGCGATCTCGCTGGGCCTGCCCGAGGGCACCCCCGGCCTGAACGCCGAGCCCTCCAACGTGCTGGGCTCCGCCTCGCCGACCGTCGTCGAGATGGCCGAGGTCTACGCGACCATCGCCGCCGGCGGCGTGCACCGGGACGCCTTCATCGTCGAGTCCGTGACCCGGCCCGACGGCTCCTCGCGCTACCAGCACGAGGCCACGGACACCCAGGCGATGGACGAGGAGGTGGCGATCAACGCGACCGTCGCCCTGCAGGGCCCGCCGAAGGTGGGTTCCGCACGATCGCTGCTGGACACCATGGACGGTCGCCCGGTCGCGGGCAAGACCGGCACCTCGGAGAGCTTCCGCTCCGCCTGGTTCGTGGGCTTCACCCCGCAGCTGGTGACCGCGGTGGGCATGTTCCAGCCCGGCCAGGACGGCTCCGAGGAGTCCCTCACCCCCTTCGGCGGCGCCCGCAGCATGACCGGCGGCACCTTCCCCACCGACATCTGGGGCGACATCATGGCGCCCTCGCTCGAGGGCCAGGAGATGCTCGACTTCGCCGAAGAGGTCACGCTGGACAACGAGACCCGTGAGCGGAGCTACACGCCGCCGCCCCCTCCGCCCACCACCGAGGCGCCGGAACCCTCCGAGGAGCCCTCTGAGGAGCCCAGCGAGGAGCCGTCCGAGGAGCCTTCGGAGGAGCCGAGCGAGGAACCCTCCGAGGAGCCCAGCGAGGAGCCGTCCGAGGAACCCAGCGAGAAGCCGGCGGATCCGACCACCAAGCCCGGCAACGGCGGCGAGAACACGCAGCCCACCGAGGAGCCCACCAGCGAGACGGAGGGCGGCGCGGACACCAGCGCCGGACGCGTCGAGGGCGACGGCGACGAGAGTCCGCCGGAGGACTGAACCGCCGGTTCAGTCGCTGCTGCCTCCGCTGCCACGCTGCCGCTGCCGACCGCTCGGCTCGTGACCCCGTGGCGGTGCTCCGCGTAGCCTCCTCGCACATTTAGCGAGGAGGAGACATGCTCACCATCGATGTGGTTCCCGGTGTCCACCTGATCGAGTACGCGCACGTCAACTGCTATCTCATCGAAGGGCAGTCCGGGCTCACCCTCGTGGACTCGGGCCTGCCCGGCGTCTGGCACGAGCTCGGCGCCGCTCTGCGGACGCTCGGCCATCGCCCCGAGGATCTGCGGGCTCTCGTGCTCACCCACGCGCACTTCGACCATGTCGGCACCTCGCGACGGCTCGTGCAGCGCCTCGGAGTGCCCGTCCACCTGCATCCGCAGGATGCCGACCTGGCCGCCCACCCGTACCGTTACGCGCACGAGAATCCCCGATCCCTGTACCCGCTGCGGCATCCGCGGGCCCTGCCGGTGCTGGGATCGATGCTCCTCGCCGGAGCGGCCAAGGTCCGGGGGATCGACCGCACGGTGCCGCTGATGACCGGCTCCGAACTCGATGTGTGGGGGATGACGAACGGCGTCGCCGCGGCGCTCGCTATGACCGGACTCCTCGAGGGGAAGGCCCCTACCTGGCATCCCGCCCTGCAGGAGGGGTCAGGTCTCAGAGCCCTGGCCTCCGGGGCGGCGATGGGCGCGAACGTCGCAGCCCAGCTCGCCGGGGGCTGGGCACAGGCTGAGCTGCACGAGCTGCCGTCGTCCCCTCCGCCTGAGGGCACCGGGTCAGTGGGCCGCAGCGAGGGCCGACCGGTCGCGATCTCGACCGTCGAGGGAAGGACCTGCGCGCTCTCCGCGGTGTGCCCTCACCTCGGCGGCGTGCTGCGCTGGAATGACGCGGAGCGCTCCTGGGACTGCCCGCTGCACGGCTCGCGCTTCGCAGGGGTCCCGGTGGGCCGCACCTTCGGCACCGCCGCGTCGGTCGAGTTCGACGCACTGCTGCTCGCGGGCAACCCGCTGACCGCGCCGGATTCCCGCCCCTCGGTCGATCCGAAGGCCGGGGCCCCGGGTTCCGGAGAGGTGGAGCCCCGGGTCGGCAAGCTGATCGACGAGTGCTGGCGCCATGCCAAGGCGATCGGCGCCTGGGGTCCCGGGCGCGAGGCGCTCGAGGCGCGCACCGCTCCCGGTGGTGCGGGGCTCGTCCTCGGCGACGACGGGCATGCCGTGCTCGGTGAGATCACGGCGCTCATGGAGTCGCACCGGGTCTGGGAGCGGTTCCCCGCCGTGCTCTGAGCGCGCGGGCCTCAGGCGGCGGTGTCGGCTCCCGCATCGGCGTCGGCCCCGGTGTCCGCACCGGCCCGGCGCCGCCGCCATGCTGCGATGCCGGCCAGGATCGCCGCGACGGCCAGGAACGGCAGCCCGAGCCGCCACACCGCCCACTCGACCTGCGTCATCAGCAACAGGCACGAGGCCAGGCCGCCGATCGGCAGCACGAGAGGGGTCCGGAAGTGGCGATGCTCGAGACGGTCACGGCGCAGCACCAGCACGGCCGCATTCACCGAGAGGAAGACGACCAGCAGGAGCAGCACCATGGTGCCGGCGAGCACGTCGATGGTCCCGGTCAGCGCGAGCACGATCGACAGGGCGGTGGTCGCGAGGATCGCCACCCACGGCGTGCGCCGCGCCGGCAGGAGCCGGGTGAGGACCCTGGGCAGCAGGCCGTCGGACGCCATCCCGTAGGCCAGGCGCGAGGACATGATCCCGGTCAGCAGCGCGCCGTTGGCGACAGCGATCAGCGCGATCACGCTGAACACGACGGGTGGGACGATCCCCGCAGCCTCGACCACCAGGGCGAGCGGCGCCGAGGACCCGGCGAGCTCCTCGGTGGGCACCACCGCCGCGGCGACCACGCCGATCAGGGCGTAGACGATGCCGGTGACGATCAGCGCCCCGAACAGGGCCCTCGGGTAGGAGCGGGCCGGGTCCTTCGTCTCCTCGGCGATGTTCACGCTGGTCTCGAAGCCGACGTAGGAGTAGAAGGCGAGCACGGTACCGGCCAGCACCGCGGCGACCGGGCCGTTCTCGGGGGTGCCGAGCTCCGTCAGCCGCCCCAGGTCTCCCTCACCGCGACCGATCACGATCGCGCCCAGCACGATCACCATCAGCAGCCCGCCCACCTCGATCACGGTGGCGACCCGGTTCGCGCCGAGCGATTCGGAGATGCCGCGGGTGTTCAGCGCCGCCAGCAGGCCGAGGAAGACGATCACCACCAGGAAGGTCGGCAGGCTCACGAACGCCCCGAGGTAGTCCCCGGCGAAGCCCAGGGCCAGAGCACCCACCGAGACCACTCCCGCCGAGAGCATGCAGAAGCCCACCAGGAAGCCGGCGAAAGGTCCGAACGCACGGTTCGCGTAATGGGACGAGCCGCCGGCCCTGGGGTACTTGGTCGCCAGCTCCGCATAGGACCCGGCGGTCAGCAGCGCCAGCAGCAGTGCGACCACCAGCGGCACCCACAGCGCACCGCCCGCGATCCCGGCGATCTCCCCGGCCAGGACGTACACGCCCGCGCCGAGCACATCCCCGAGGATGAACAGGAACAGACCCGTCGTGGTCACGGTGCGGCGCAGCGTGGTGCGTTCGTCGGTGCTGGTCATGGGCTCAGGTTAGAGGGCAGGAGCCGACGGGACCGGACCGATCGGTCGCCGCCGGGCTGCTCGGGTGGCACCATCGAGCCATGCGATGCGAACAGTGCAGCAGGAAGATCCGCGGCAAGGCGTACACCTCGATCACCGGTCGGAAGCTCTGCGATCGCTGTGGGACGCGGCTGCAGGGTCGCACCGCCGGGGTGGTCGCCGGCGGCGGGATCGCCGGCGGGATCAGCACCGGGGGCTGGTATGCCCGGGTCAGGAAGGCGATGGGTCGTCCGCCACGCAGCTGATCCGCGCTCCACCCGTGGGAACCGCGCTCTACCCGTGATGCGTCGTTGTGATGCGCCGCGCACCCATCGGCCTCCTCTGGCCGATGGTCCAGCGCGCAGGTAGGCTGGGCCGGTCCGTGACGTGCATCGCCGATGCTCTAGCGGGCGGCATGAACCCTCCTGCCACGGAGAGACCGTGGCCGCAGAGACCACAGGAGGTGGGTACAAGAACATGCGTAAGTACGAAATGGTCGTCATCCTCGACCCGTCCGTCGACGAACGGACCGTCACCACAACTTTCGAGAAGCTCGTCCAGGTCGTTCCGACCGAAGGCGGCACCATCGACAACGTCGACGTCTGGGGCAAGCGGAAGTTCGCCTACGAGATCGACAAGAAGTCCGAGGGCATCTACATCGTCCTGAACTTCACCGCCAAGGCATCGACCGCCCAGGAGCTGGATCGTCAGCTCGGGCTCAACGAGTCGATCATGCGCACCAAGGTCATGCGTCTCGACGACAAGGTCAAGGCCCCGCGCGACGACGCCAAGTGACCTGCGGTCGCTGACCCCCGCACCACCCCACCCCATCCTGGAGCAGAGGAGCCCCCATGGCGAATGACACCGTCATCACGGTGATCGGCAACCTGACCGCCGACCCCGAGCTGCGTTTCACGCAGTCCGGCGTTGCGGTCGCGTCGTTCACCATCGCGTCCACCCCCCGCACCTTCGACCGTCAGTCGAACGAGTGGAAGGACGGCGAGGCGCTGTTCATGCGCTGCTCCATCTGGCGCGACGCCGCGGAGAACGTGGCGGAATCGCTCGAGAAGGGCTCCCGCGTCGTCGCGCAGGGGCGTCTCAAGCAGCGCTCCTTCACCGACCGTGAGGGCAACAACCGCACCAGCATCGAGCTGGACGTCGACGAGATCGGTCCCTCCCTCAAGTACGCCACCGCGAAGGCCACCAAGGTCCAGCGCGGCGGCGGCGGCGGAGGCGGCCGTGGCGGCTTCGGCGGCGGCGCCCCGCAGGGCGGTGGCCAGGGTGGCTACGGTGGGAACCAGGGTGGTCAGGGCGGCTACAGCAACGCGCCGCAGGGTGCGCCGCAGGGCGCCCCGGCAGCCGACCCCTGGGCCGGCGGCGGCAACCAGGGCGGGTACGACGACCCTCCCTTCTGATCGCCTCGGCGATCGACGCAACACACTGATCCATTCCATCCCGGGTGCATGCCCGGGCTCCCCTCAGAAAGAAGGAGCACCACGATGGCCAAGCCCTCACTTCGTCCCCCGAAGAAGAAGCAGAACCCGCTGAAGGCCGCGGGAGTCGAGACCGTCGACTACAAGGACGCTGCGCTGCTGCGCAAGTTCGTCTCCGACCGCGGAAAGATCCGCGCCCGCCGAGTCACCGGCGTGTCCGTCCAGGAGCAGCGCAAGATCGCGCGGGCCGTGAAGAACGCCCGCGAGATCGCTCTCCTGCCGTACTCGACCTCCGGTCGCTGAGCGAGGAAGGGAAACACATGACCACCAAGCTCATCCTCACCAACGAGGTCTCGGGTCTCGGCGCCGCCGGCGATATCGTCGACGTCAAGGACGGCTACGCCCGGAACTTCCTCATGCCCCGCGGTCTCGCGACCCCGTGGACCAAGGGCGGTCAGCGTCAGCTCGACCAGATCCGTGCGGCACGCGGCAAGCGTGCGATCGCCAGCATCGAAGAGGCGCAGGCACTGAAGGCCTCGCTCGAGTCGAAGCCCGTCGTCATCGCCGAGCGCGCCGGCCAGAACGGCCGTCTCTTCGGTGCGGTCTCCTCCAAGGAGGTCGCCGAGGGCGTCAAGGCGATCTTCGACAAGGACATCGACCGTCGCACGGTCGAGTTCGTGGCCCCGATCCGCTCGCTCGGCGAGCACAGGGCAACCGTCCGTCTCCACGAGGACATCTTCGCGAACCTGCTCGTGCAGGTCATCGCGGCGAAGGGCGCTGCAGCCCAGGCCTGATCAGCCCCTCGGCCCTCGGGCCGGCCAGAAGCGTCCCGCACCAGCGATGGTGCGGGGCGCTTCTTTGCATCGACCCTGATGGGGTACGTTCTGCGGGGGACTTGAGCAGCCCGGGACGCCGCACCGCACGAGCAGCAGGGGGACGCATGCGCACGACCCGACGACCATTCTCGGTTCTCGCCGCCGCCGGTGCCGCAGCACTCGCCCTCGCACTGTCCGGCTGCAGCGGCGGAGGGGACGACGAGGACTCAGCGACTCCTGCGCAGACCACGGCAGCGGCTGCACCGACAGGAGCCGCGACGACGGAGGGGACGGCGACCACCGAAGGCGAGGGTCGTTCGGAGGGATACGTCCCGGTCGGTGAGTTCCCGGTGCTGAGCCTCGCGCCGATGGCCACCGACGACTCCCCCGGGAGCGACGTCGCACCGGACCGCCTCGCCGAGATCGCCGCCGGAGTCGCGGGCGTGGAACCGGCGGACGTCACCTGCGAGGACACCCTCAAGGGCGGTAGCAGCAGCCCGGTGGACTGCACCGTCACCTCCACCCAGGACCCGGTCACGGCCTACCCGGTGCTCAGCGGAGTCTCCGGCCAGGAGGACCACTCCCTGGTGGTCGCCGGCCAGCTCGCCCAGGTCCAGGCCGAGATGGTGATGGACACCGAGGTCAGCGTCCACTACGGCCCGACCGCGCTGTTCTTCGACGACCCGGCGCTGCTCGAGCAGGAGGGACTCGTCGAACGGGTCCAGGCCGAGCTCGAGAGCCTCGGCCTGAGCGATACGCTCGAGACCTGCGAAGGCATCGTCGGCGAGAGCACCGGCCACACCGGGGTGCGCTGCACCGGCACCCAGGACGCCAGCCCGGCACCCTTCGAGGCCCAGCTCTACCCCACGCTCTCCGCGAGCGGCGACCCCGTGACCTTCGCCCTGATCCATCGACCTATGCAGTGAGAGCGCTGCAGTGAGAACTCTGCAGTGCGAGCGCTGCAGTCAGAGAGAGGCCCCCATGTTCGGCAGCAGGCAGCAGCAGAAGCAGATCGAGACGCTCCAGGCACGGGTCCGCGACCTCGAGGGACTCGTGGACGAGCTCGCCGCGCGCGCTGGCGTGAGCAGTGCAGAGCTGCGCGAGCTGGAGAGCGGCGTCGGCCCCCGCATGCCTGAGGAGTGCGTGCGCCTGGTCGCCGAGGGTCGGACCATCCAGGCCATCAAGGCGTATCGCGAGCACACCGGCGCGGGTCTCAAGGAGGCCAAGGAGGCGATCGACCGTTACCGCGGGGCGTGAGCTCCCCGCAATGATGTGAATCGGATCGGCCGGGCGTGAGGGCGCGACTCGCGGGGGCTACGCTCGAGCGGTGACTTCTCCACCCCGTGACACCGTGTCCACGCCTCACGGCTCGCTCGCCCGCTCCCTGGGGCATGGCCAGATGGCCATGATCGCCATGGGCTCCGCGCTCGGCACCGGCCTGTTCCTCGGTTCCGGCGAAGCGATCGGCATCGCCGGCCCTGCGGTGATCATCTCCTTCGCGCTCGGCTCCCTGATCGCCGCCACCGTCGCGCTGGCGATGGGGGAGATGGCCTCCCGCCATCCCGTGCGCGGCGGCTTCGGCACCCTCGCGGCCCACTACCTCTCCCCGTTCTGGGGCTATCTCACCCGGTGGCTGTACTGGATCGTCACGGTGTGCGTGACCGGGGCGGAGCTGGTGGCCTGCGCCGCCTACCTCGCCTACTGGGTGCCGGCGATCCCGATCTGGGCCGGGATCCTGCTGTTCGCCGCGCTGATCATCGCGATCAACCTCATCAGCGTCGGCTCCTTCGGCATCGTGGAGTTCTTCCTGTCCTCCATCAAGGTGATCGCCGTCTTCGTCTTCATCCTGGTCGGTGCGGTGCTGGTGCTCTTCGGCCTGCCGGACACCCCCGCACCCGGGCTCGCCCAGCTCACGGCCGACGGAGGCTTCGCCCCGAACGGCTGGGCGCCGGTGTGGATCGCGCTGTCAGTCGTGATGTTCTCCTTCGGTGGCATCGAGCTGCTGTCGATCACTGCCGCTGAAGCCAAGGACCCGGCCCGTTCCATCCGGACCGCCGCGCGCACCACCGTGGTCCGACTGTCCTTCTTCTATGTGTTCTGCATCGCGATCGTGCTGTGCCTGGTGCCGTGGCGCACCGCCGCCGGCACCGGCGAGGACGTCGCCACCTCCCCTTTCGTGATGGTCTTCGACCAGCTCGGCATCCCCGGCGCCGCCCACATCACCAACCTGCTGGTGCTCATCGCTGCTCTGTCGGCGGCCAATGCGAATCTCTACGCCGGCAGCCGGATGATCCACTCCCTGGCCGTGGATCGCCTGGCACCCCGCTTCGCCGCCCGCACCACGAAGCACCGGGTTCCCGTGGTCGGCATCGCCCTGAGCTCGGTGGGCCTGCTCGGTGCGGCTCTGCTGAACCTCAGCGGCGTGGGCGGCGTCTTCGGTTACATGATGAGCCTGGTCGTGTTCGCCGTGATCCTGGTCTGGGCGCTCATCCTGTGCACCTTCATCGCCTACCGGCGGCGGCACGTCACCGGCGCCACCTTCCACATGCCGGGCGGGATCGGGAGCGCGATCGTCGGCCTGGTGGGACTCGCGGCGGTCTTCGCGACCATCACGGTGCGGCCGAGCATGCAGATCGCCGCGATGGTGGGCGTCCCCGCGGTGCTCGCGGCGACGGTGCTCTACATCGCTGTGGCCCGCCGTCGCATCGACCCGGCGGACATCGAGGAGGCCTTCGCCGAGGCGGAATCGATGCGCTGAGCCGAGCTCACACCTGCCGGGACGTGGCGTTCGTTACTGTGCGGGGCGTCGGCTTGGGCTGAAGGTACTGCAGGGGTAACCTAGTGGAATCTTCGGTCTTGGTGACTAGAGTCCCGGTGCCGAAGGAATGCGCAAGTGGCGGAATTGGTAGACGCGCACGGTTCAGGTCCGTGTGCCGGAAACGGCGTGGGGGTTCAAGTCCCCCCTTGCGCACCGCAGGAATTACCCCGGTTCATCGAGATGAACCGGGGTTCTTCATGTCCGCGTCGGTCAGGAATCCAGCCTGCCGGCGCGCTCCACGGCATGGACGATGGCCTCCACCGCGGTGGCCTGGGGGATGCGACTGGTGTTGATCATGAGGTCGTAATGCACCGGCTCTCGCGGATCCCAGCCATAGAGTGAGGTGGACATGTCGGTGCGCACCTTGTCCTCCTGCCGGCGGCGCTTCTCCGCCTGCTGCAGGGAGATCCCCGCCAGCTCTGCCGCCCGCGCCACGCGGCTCTCGGCAGCATCGGTGAGCAGGACGTGCAGGGTGCGGGGCCGGTTGGCGAGGATCTTGGTCGCGTTGCGGCCGACGATGACGCCGCCCTCTTCGCCGTAGCGGCGCACTGTGGCGTTGTTGTCGTCGATGAGCTCGCGCTTATCGCGCTGTGCGTCGACGTACTCCATCCCGTCCCCGCCGCCGAAGGCGCCGCCCATCGCTGCGAGCACCTGCGAGAGGTTGACCCGGCTCTGGATCGTCTGCGCGGTGGCGGACTGGTCCTGCGGTGCGCCCTCCGCCTCGATGTCCTCCGAGCTGAATGCCTGCGCGTGATACGGAAGTCCCAGCCGCTCGGCGACGGCGCGACCGACCGCATCCGCACCCGAGCCGTACTCCTCCCAGATCGTCACCACCGGCCGACGTGAACCATCGGGACCTGGAGTGCTGGACGGATCGGATGCGTGCGGGCTCACGGAGACCTCCGTCAGAGGTGTCGTTCACATCATACGGTGGATATGGCAGAGGAGGCCTCAATTGTCAGGACAGAAGAACTCGGGTGGGCGCTACGATCGAGCGGGGTCCGGCCTTTCGATCGTGCAGGGCCCGGCGTCGGTCGCGCAGACCAGGATCCCTGTGCGGCTGATCTGGCGTGACCGCAGTCCAGCATCGGCGGGAGACGAGGACGACGGGCAGAAGGTGCGGCGAGGACGGGGCATCATGGCCACATGAGTCCTGACGCCCACTCCACTGCCGCTGAGTTCTCCCTCGTGGGCCACGGCGGCACCCTCGCGGGCCGTGCCTGGACCCGCCCCGCCCCACGCTGGGTTGCCGTGCTCTCTCACGGCTACGGCGAGCACACGGGCCGTTATGACTGGGTCGCTGCCCAGCTGCAGGCGGCGGGCGCTGCGGTCTATGCCGCCGACCACCTCGGCCATGGCCGCAGCGATGGCCAGAGGGTGCTGATCAGCGACTACGCGCCGGTGGTCGACGATCTCGACCTAGTGGTCCAGCATGCCGCCTCCCAGCATCCCGGAATGCCGGTCGTGCTGATCGGCCACTCCATGGGCGGGATGATCGCCGCCCGCTACACCCAGCTGCACTCGGACTCCCTTGCGGCGACCGTACTCTCCGGCCCGGTGCTCGGCTCCTGGGCCACCGTGGACGAGTTGCTCGCGCTCGACGAGATCCCGTCGACGCCGATCGACCCCGGCACGCTGTCCCGTGACCCTGCCGTGGGCGAGGCCTACGTCGCAGACCCGCTGGTGTGGCACGGCGACTTCGCCCGGCCCACCCTTGAGGGCCTGCAGCAGGCGATGGCCACGATCGACGAGGTCGGCAGCGTGGGCGAGCATCCGCTGCTTTACCGGCACGGCGAGGCGGACCGTCTGGTGTCCCTCCCCGCCAGCTGGGAGGGGCTGAACTCGTTGCGGGGCCCGCAGACCTTCGTGAAGACCTACCCCGGTGCCCAGCACGAGATCTTCCACGAGACCAATCGCGATGAGGTGATCGCGGACGTGATCGGCTTCGTGGAGGGTGTGGTCACGCTGCCGGCGTGATCGCCACGATCACGACCCGGTCGCCACGAGCGCCACGCCCGGGACGATGTATGACGACTCCCTGTGGGGAGAGGAAAGAGGAGTAGAGGGATGTCTGTGCGACGACTCGGCCCGTCCAGGAAACGCCGCCCCGATCGGGCCCGTGCGCACGCGGACGGGCGTACCCAGCACAGCGGCGATGCGGCGCCAACGACCCGCTACGTCGCCGGAGGCCTCCCCAGCCGCCAGCCCGACGGGGACTCGATAGCCGATGCCCTGGCATTCTCGCGCGCGGCCCCGGACCGGATGGTGATGTTCTTCTATCCGCGGCCAGACCGCGAGCAGGTGATGGAGCTCGGCGATTCCTGGGACCTGCACCCCCTGCTGCTCGAGGACCTGCTCAACGCGCATCAGCGTCCGAAGCTCGAGCGGTACGGCGACGTCCTGTTCCTGGTGGTGCGCTCGGCCCGCTACGTAGATGCCGAGGAGGAGGTCGACTTCGCGGAGTTCCATCTGCTGCTGCGACCCGGCGCTGTGGCGGTGCTGTGCCAGGACGGGACCTGGATCGACGGCACCCCGGGCCCGCAGCTGGACGACGAGCATCCGCTGACCTCGACCCGTCGGGAGCGCACGGTGCTCGAGGATGTCAATCTCCTGGAGCTTGGCCCGGAGGCCGTGCTCTACCGGGTGCTCGATACGATCGTCGACGGCTACGACCCCGTGCTGAAGGGTCTCCGGGTCGACCAGGAGCAGATCGAGCGGCAGGTGTTCAGCGGCGATGCCGCGGTCGCCGAGCGGATCTATCGTCTTAGCCAGGAGGTCATCGACATGCAGCAGGTGATCTCCTCGTTGCGCGACGTGATCGACGATCTCCAGGCCGGCTTCGGGAAGTACGAGATCCGCGGCGAGCTGCAGGCCTACCTCGACGACGTCGGCGACCACCTGGCGCGGTCCGCATCGCGCGTGCGGGACCTGCGTGATGCCCTCTCCCAGATCCTTGACGTCAACGCGACCCTGGTCGCGCAGCGCCAGAACGAGGACATGAAGAAGATCTCCGGCTGGGCCGCCATCCTCTTCGCTCCCACGCTGATCGGTGCCATCTACGGCATGAACTTCGACGACATGCCCGAGCTGCACTGGGCGTACGGCTATCCGATGGCGATCGGGATGATGATCGCCCTCGGCGTGCTGCTCTTCGTGATCTTCAAGCGCAGCAAGTGGATGTGAGCAGGTTTCACTCGCAAGGAGCTGATCATCCGTGTGACCTGCTCGTGTGATGCACCGGTACGTGACGCGGACATCTCCACGTGCGGCAGCCCCGGCTGACTCTGCGGGGCCTCAGATGAACTCGAGCGGATCGAACTCGTCGATGTTGATGATCCGCACCCGAGGCAGCCGGCTCGTGAACGCGGCGACGTCGTACTCGAGGTCGTGGAACTCGATCCCCGGGATGTCCTGGAGATCTGCTGCCATGAACTCGCGGAAACCGACGAGTGCGGTGCGCCGCCCGGCCGTCGCGGCCAGGTTCTCCATCTGGGGGACGAAGTCCTTGTCGTGGCTGACCAGCATGACGTCCGCCGGACGGGCCAGCAGCGCCTCCGCAGTGCGCTGGATCGCGATGTCCACGACCTTGCCCTCACCGCGCAGCGGGACGGGCTTGTAGCCCATGGCGATCAGCGCCTGGACGAAGCCGGAGGGCAGGCTGTCCTCCACGGCCAGGAAGAAGAGGCCCTTCACCTCCTGCTGCCACGACATCTCCGCATGGTGGAGCAGCTTGTTCCATCGCGGACGCTCGTCGGGCTGGGGGCGTCGGCCGAGGACCGAGACCCCGAGCGTGGCGTCGATGTTCTCGCCGTCCACCAGGAGGTACGTGGTGCGTTCTTCCGTCATAGGTCGACCTTACGCCGTCCTGGACGGCCCGTAGACCTGGGGGCGTGGTGCGAGCGGTGGTGTGTGGGGCGGAGGCGCGGGGGCGACTCCATCGAGGAGCCTGAACGCGGGCAGCTGACCACGGCCTGACAACGGGACGGCCGGCGATGATCCCTTGGTGGGTCTGCGCACGGATCCACTGCCGTGAGGCTGGTGAACGAGATGCTCGCGGCATCACCACTATTGATCCTCCACAGGTGTGGCTTATCCACATTCTCCGGCGTTGTCTTGACTCGTGGAGATGAGGTGTGCACAGAGCCTTTCTCGGGTGCCGCCCGCGGCATTATCTGTGCTGAGAATTGCGCACTTTCTGCTGGTCATGTCGTGCCTGTCCGGGGTGCGAAAGTGAAGCTCCCGGAACAGGGGCAATGGGTCGCCGGTGACCTTGACTCAGGCGACCGTTCCTCCACACGGGTGGTTTTTCCACAACTTTATCCCCATTTGCTGATGACGCTTGGGTAGGTGGGCGATGACGAATAGTCTTGACGAAGAGCACGGGTGCTCGCTCCCAATGTATGGGTGCTTCCTCCCGGCGAATTCGTGAAGGTCTCGAGTATGGGAGGGGGTGAGCTCGGTGGGTGAGTTCGAGGACCATGAGCGGTTCGAGCGTGATGCGGAGGATGTGCTCCCCTCCCAGCACGCGCTGCCCCCTGAAGGGGCGCCTGCGCCCGAGGGCGCGCCTCCGCCCGACGCTGCGGCGGAGCTGCCGGAGTGGTCGGTGCGGGCGCGACGGGTGCTGGATGAGAAGTACCTCCTGGAGGAGGTCGAGCAGGGGAGCCTCGAGGCGGGGCGGGTGCTGGCCCTGCATCGCACGCTGCGGACCCGGGCGAGCCTGTATGCCCATCACCTCCGCCAGCTCGCGACGTTCTTCCGGGAGGACCCTGAGGTCCGCGGGGCGCTGGAGGACGCGGATATGACAGCGCTGAAGGTCGCCGCCGGGCTGCGCTGCACGTACTTCCAGGCGTGGGCGAAGGTGCGCGACGCACATGCCGCCGTCGAGTGGATGCCATCGACCTTCACGTACCTGCGGCGCGGAGATCTGCCGGAGGACTGGCACCACTATCTGCTTCGCCGAGTTCGTCAGCTGACCGAGGAGCAGGCACGTGAGGTGGATGCACATATGGCGGCGGTGGAGCTGCCATCGATCTCGCAGGACACCTACGAGAGGCAGGTCCGGCTCGCGGTCAAGCTCGCGACCGCAGGAGACCTGCCTACCCCGCCCGTGATGGCGCGCGACGTGGAGATCGTGGACATCAACACCGAGAAGGGAACGGCATCGTTGCTGGTGACGGGCCCGATTCTAGAGATCAAGGCGCTTGCGCACCGGCTCGACGTCGCATCCCGGACCGTGCAGAAGGCACAGCGGGCTGCGCTGGAGGCGGGAGAGGAGGGCCCGCTGCCCTTCGACATCGACCGTGACCTGGCCGAACGCGGCGCGGCGATGTCGTTGCGGACCCTGCGGTACGCGATCCTGACCCACTCGATCCTGGACCTCGACACAGTGGAAGAGACCTCGACGCCGTACAAGCTGCTCGTCACGGTCCCGGCGACAACGCTGATGGGCGTTGATGAAGCACCGGCGATGCTGGACGGCATGACCCCGATCCCGGCGGAGCTCGCGCGAGAGCTCGCGGCAGGGGAGAGCACCTGGCAGCGGATCCTCACGGATCCGATCACGGGAGCGTACCTCCCCGTCACCGCCACGACGTATCAGCCGACCGCACAGATGCGGCTCCTGCTGAGGCTGCGCCACCCCATATGCGCGGTCCCTGGTTGCAGTCGGCCGACGGCGATGGCGGCGGAGGACGACCACATCATCGAATACGACCACGACCACCCTGATCAGGGCGGGCAGACCTCGCTGTGGAATCTGCATCGACTGTGCTGGCAGCACCACCAGATGAAGACCGCAGGACGGATCGACCCCGAACGAGACCCGGCCGACGACCCCGGACAGGGTGACGGCACCACCACTGCCGGGGCGTTGGAGACGACATGGATGATCGACCGGGAGATCCGTGCGCGCGCCCGAGAGGACACCGACCTCCTGACCCCGCACACCGTCATGGCGATGCAGCGCGCCTCGCAAGCACACCAGCGCGTCCACGATGAGGCGGTCCGCCTCCATGCTGAGGAGAAGGCCCGCCCCCGCGCGGAGAGGGCTGCGGAGCAGCGCGCCGCAGCCTTCGCGACGGCACACCCCGGCCGAGGAGGGCGCCGGATCATCCCACCCGGCGCCACCCGCGACGAGACCGAACCGCCGTTCTGATCCGACCCCGGGGCCAGCTCGAAGGGCGAGAGCGCCACGCTCGCAGAGAACTCCTGGCGGACCTGACATCGATGTGAGGGACCCCCTCGCACTGCGCCCCGCGGTACGAGCAGGGGTCTCACAGGGGTGGCATGTCCCTCCCCGTGCCCACCTCAGACGAGCGAGATCTCCCGTCCCGCCGCTGCTGACTCGTAGATCGCCTCCAGGATGCGCACGATCTCGACCCCGTGCCACGCCGGGGCGATCGACTCCGCACGGCCCAGCGAAGCATCCACGAAGTTCTGGATCTCGTTGGCGAAGCCAGTGCCGAGCTCGAAGGTGCGCGAGGCGATCTGCGGCTCGATGTTCACCACCGAGTCATGCATCTCGGTAGCGATATGGAGCGCGGGCTCGAGCACCGCGCCGCCCTTCTCGCCGTATACCGAGACATCGATCGAGTCCTTGGTGGCATGCAACGAGTACGAGCAGTCCAGCAGCAACGAGGCGCCGTTCTCGAAACGGATCACCGCATTGGCGAGATCCTCGACGGTGTTCCTGCTGGGGTCGTAGTCCGCGACCTTGTAGCGGGGCATCGTGGTGACGTTCCCGCGGCTGCCCAGCTTGTCGTAGGTGTTGCCGCTGACCGAGACCACCTTGGGGCTGCCCATCAGGTACCAGCAGAGGTCGAGCACATGGATGCCGATGTCCAGCAGCGGGCCGCCGCCGGAGATCTCCTTGTCCGCGAACCAGCCTCCGGGATTGCCCACCCGGCGAATGCAGCTGGCCTTGGCGTAGTAGATCTCACCCAGCTCCTCCGCGTCGATGAACGACTTCAGCACCTGGCAGTTCGGGGAATGGCGGCGCACGAAACCGACCTGCACCACCCGGTCGCTCGCCTCGACCGCCTGCTGGATCTGCTCGGCCTCCGCGAGGGTGCGGGCGATCGGCTTCTCCACCAGCACATGCTTACCCGCCTCGATGGCGGCGATCGCCCAGGAGGCGTGCGAGTTGTTCCAGGTGCAGATGGAGACGCCGTCGATCTCGGGGTCGGCGAGCAGCTCCTGCGGATCGGCGTACGCACGTCGGGCGCCGAACTCATCGGCCACGGACTGCGCCCGCTCGAGATTCATGTCAGCGACCGCGATCAGCTCGACATCGGGATTCTTCGAATACGCGGTGAGGTGGCACTGGGCGATGCTGCCGGCGCCGATGACGCCGACTCGGAACTTTGACATGGAGATCTCTTTCGTGACAGGTGGGCTGGACAGCACAGGGGTCGGGCAGTGGGTGCAGGTGGTCAGGCGAACAGGCTCTTGGCGTAGGCGATCCCGCGCTCGCAGCCGAGCAGGCAGTCCTCCCAGCCCTCGAACTCGATCGCGGCGAAGCCCGCGAAGTCGGACTCCTCGATCGCTCGGGCGACCGCGCGCAGGTCGACGTCGCCGTTGCCGACCACCGCTCCTCGCAGGTGCTTCCCGCCGCGGCTGCGGAACCAGCCGGCGCCTGGAGCGGCGTCGGCCGGGCGGAGATAGAAGTCCTTGAAGTGCACGACCATCGCGTACGGGAGGTTCTGGGCGACCGAGACCTCGGGCATCTCGTCCACGCACACGAAGTTGCCGACGTCCAAGGTGGTCAGGAAGTTCGGCTCGTCGACCGCGTGGATGATCCGACGCACCCGCTCCGCGGACTGCACGAAGAAGCCGTGGTTCTCGAGGCTGGTGGTGATGCCCTTCGTCGCGGCGTACTGGGCGATCTGCTTGCAGGCGGCGACGATCGTGGGTAGGACCTGCTCGAACAGGGGTGTGTCGTCACCCTCGTGACCGGTGTGGGGCACCACGTCATGGCGCATCCGGGTGATCCCGAGCAGCTCGGCGAGATCCACATACTTCTTCACCCGCTCGATCTGCGCCTCCAGGATGGAGGGATCGTCGGAGGAGAGGTCCGCGCCGACGGCGAGGTTGGTCAGCGGCACCCCGGCAGCCTCTGCGGCGGCTCGGATCTGTGCCACGTACGCGCGGTCGGAGGCGATGTTCGGAATCGGCGAGCTCGGATCGTCGCCGAGGACGGCGAGCTCGAGATGCTCGCCCTCGCTCGCGGCGACCCACTCGATGACCTGCGGGAGTGTCATCTCTCCGGTGGAGAGCTTGGAGTGGAAGCTGTAGGAGCTGAAGCCGAAGGTGATGTCGGAGGTCATGCGGATCCTTCGCAGTCGAGGGAGGGCGGGGGAGGTCGGGCTCTGGTCGAGTCAGGTCGAGTCAGGTCGAGTCGGGGCGAGGCGGGTCAGGCGCGGGCGTCCAGCAGGCGGGGCCAGGGCGCGGGAACGTCGGGGATCCCGAAGATCTGAGCGGAGCCATGGGAGAAGGCGAGGCCGAGGGCGCCCACCAGGGCGCCGTCGGTGGTCAGCCGCGCGGCGACCACTTCGGTGGGCTGCCCGGTCATCAGCAGCTCGTCCAGCGCGCGTCGCAGCGGGTCGAGCAGGGTGTCGCCGGCGCGGGAGAGGCCGCCTCCGATGACCACCCGTGCGGGGTCGAGCGTCAGCAGCACGGTGGCGAGGCGTGGCGCGATCTGGGTGCAGAACTCCTGGATCTCACGCTGTGCGGCGGCGTCACCATGGGCGGCCCGGTCCAGCAGGGGTTCGGCCTCGTCGCCGGTGGACCATCGCAGGCGCCCACGCTGCGAGCTCTCTGTCCAGCGCATTCCCCGCTGGCTGCCGAGCTCACCGGCGAGTCGGTGTGCGCCCTGCAGGATCCGCCCCTCGAGGATCGCCGCGACCGAGATCCGGTTGCCGAGCTGCACGAACAGCATGCTGTCCGTCTCCGCGCCGAGGTGATGTTCGGCGAATGCCGCGAGCTTGATGTCGTTCTCCACCGCCACCGGGCAGCCGAGACGCCGCCCGAGCTCTCCGGAGAGATCCAGGCCCACGAGGTCGGGCGCGGCGAGGCTCTGGGTGATCCGACCGTCGGGGCCGAGGATGCCCGGGGCGGCGATGCCGAGGGCACCGGGCATGTGCCCGGTCTCGCGAACCGCTCGTTCGAGTGCGTCGAACGGATCGGGGTCGTTCAGAGGGACGACGGCGCGAGTGAGGACCTGACCGGCGGCGTCGGCGACCAGGCAGCGCACCGTGCGAGCGCCGATGTCCAGGGCCGCGATGGTCGAGACCGAAGGTTCGAAGGAGAAGTGACGAGCTGGGCGCCCCGCCGCGCCCGAGGCGGCGACCGGGGCGGGGATGGCGGCACCGGCGGCCCCGAGGTCCTGCAGCACGGCATCGACGGTGGGGCGGGAGAGCCCGGTGGCGGCGGCGATCTCGGCGACGGTGAGCGCGCGGCCCGCCTCCCGCAGGACGAGCAGGCAGTCGCGGGCATTGGATCGGCGCACTGCTGAGGCTGTGGTCATCGAACGGTCCGCCCTCGTGATCGCTTGTCCGGGGACGGTTTGGTAACCCGGTTGCACAATGTGCTCCCAGTGTGACGGCTCCGGGGAGCGGGCGTCAACCTCCGGCGGTGGTCGAGCGGGTGGGAGGATCGAGGGATGGAGATCCCCCTGGAGCAGTCCTATGCCGCCGCGGTCCCCGAGCTCTCGGTCCCCTGGCGCGCAGAGGCGCCCCCTCACCCCGAGCTGGTGTGGTTGAACGAGGAGCTGGCGCGCGAGCTCGGATACTCCCCGGCCTGGCTGCGCGGGGAGGAGGGCCTCTCGCTGCTCACCGGGCAGATCGACGGCACCACGGCGCAGGCCTATGCCGGGCACCAGTTCGGCAGCCCGAATCCCCAGCTGGGAGATGGCCGGGCGGTGCTGCTTGGCGACCTCGTGGACACCGGGGGCCACCGCCGCGACCTGCATCTCAAAGGCGCCGGACGCACACCCTTCGCACGTGGCGGCGATGGGAAGGCGCCGCTGGGCCCGATGCTCCGCGAGGCCGTCATCGGTGAATGGCTCCACGCCCTCGGGATCCCCACCACCCGGGCGCTCGCAGTCCTCAGCACCGGGGAGCAGATCGCGCCGCGACAAGGGGTGACGCCGGAGCCGGGCGCGCTGCTGGTGCGGGTCGCCGCCAGCCATCTGCGCGTGGGGACCTTCGAGTACGCCACCTGGCACCTGGATCCCGAGGCGCGGGAACGCCTCGTGGAATACACGATCCAGCGGCACCATCCCCAGGCCGACGGGCCGCTCGGACTGCTCGAGGCGGTCGTTCGATCGCAGGCGGAGCTGGTGGCGCAGTGGATGCTGGCCGGCTTCGTGCACGGAGTGATGAACACCGACAACATGGCGCTCTCCGGCGAGGGCATCGACTACGGGCCCTGCGCCGTGCTCGATGTCCACCGCCGCGGCGCCGTGTTCAGCTCGATCGACCGCGGCGGCCGCTACGCCTACGGGAACCAGCCTGGGATCGCGCTGTGGAACCTCTCCCGTTTCGCCGAGACCCTGGTGCCGCTGCTCGACGCGGATCCGAACCAGGCGATCGAACAGGCCACCGCGGTGCTCGAGCGGTATGAGGGGTGGTACCTGGAGGCCCATGGGCGCGGACTCGCGGCGAAGCTCGGGATTCCGCGGGGCGAGCAGACCGAGCAGGCTGGAGTGGGAACCGCGGAGGTGGAGGAGCTCGGTGCAGCGCTGTTCGACCTGCTCGAGGAGCAGGAGGTGGACCACACGGGGTTCTTCCGGGCGCTCGGCGAGGGCTCCGCAGCAGCCCTGTTCAAGGATCCGGCGCCGTTCGAGCGCTGGGATGCGCGCCTGCGCGGCCTGCGGGGCGACGGACCGCCGGCCGAGACCGCCCGCAGGAACATGGCCCACGTGAATCCCGCGATCGTCCCTCGGAACGTGCACCTCGACGCCGCCCTGCGCGCCGCGCACCTCGGGGATGTTCAGCCGGTGCGGACGATGCTGGACGCGGTCGGCCGCCCGTTCGAGCGACGGGCGGAGCACGCGCATCTCGAGGAGGCCGGTGACGGCGGAGAGCACTTCCTGACGTTCTGCGGGACCTGAACCCGCCCGCCCCGGTTCCCGCGCGTCCGATCGGTCGGGGCCGCCGGGAGGGCCGGTGATACGGTCGCCTCACCGACCCCCCCGACGTGAGGAGACGCCATGAACAGCACCCTCGAAGGACGCAAGATCCTGCTGTTGACCAGCAATTTCGGTACGGAGACCGACGAGATCACAAAGCCGCTCGCGACGCTTCGCGAGGCGGGTGCGACCGTCACCGTCGCCGCTCCGGAGACCGGCGTGGTCACGACCCTGGAGCGCGATCGCGAGCCCGGCCCCGAGGTTCCGGTCGACGCGACCCACGACTCCGTGAAGGCCGCCGATTTCGACGCCCTGGTGCTGCCCGGCGGCACCCTGAACGCCGACTCGCTGCGCGCCGACGAGACCGCACAGTTCCTGGTGCGCTCCTTCGCCGCCGACGGCAAGCCGATCGCAGCGATCTGCCACGCGCCGTGGCTGCTCGTCGAGACAGGCCTGGCCGACGGTCGCGAGCTCACCTCCGTCCCCACCATCCGCACCGACCTCACCAACGCGGGCGGGAAGTGGACCGATGAGGAGGTGGTGATCGACGACTCCGCCGGCTCCCGCCTCATCACCTCACGCACCCCCGATGACCTCGCCGCCTTCAACGCGGCGATCATCAACTCCCTCAGCTGACCCGCCTCCAGGAGGAAGCCATGACACAGCCGCAGAATCCGCAGAATCCCGCCGAGGATCCGGAGCTCGACCAGATCGCCGCGACCAGCGAGGACGAATATGCGCGCGGAGCCGACGAGGGGCCCGGTGAGGTGAGCATCGACGACGCACTGGAGACCGACCGGGTCCTCGCCGAGGGGCCGGAGTCCCGCAACGCCGACGGCTACGGCTTCGACGCCGACCGCGACCGCGGAGGCGATGACTCGACCGCCGCTGAACAGGGCAACCGGGATGAGGACCGCATGGAGGCCGAGACCGCTGAGCAGGAGCTGCCCGAGCTCTGAGGCTCCGGCCGTCGAAGCTCAGCGGGTCGAGGCTCAGTGGGTCGAGGCTCAGGCGGCCAGCGCCGCGAGGATCCTCTCGTCGACCGCATGCCGCGCCCGCAGGTGCTCACCGACGTCATAGGAGAACGACGAGTAGGTGAGGGTGCCGCCCTCGTCGATCAGGGCCTTCGCGCTGGGCCGGTCGGTGAGCTCTGCGAGCCAGGTCAGCGCCCGATGATCGGCCATGGCCTGCGCAAAAACGCGGTGCCGGAGGGAGAGCCAGGGGCTGCCGTCGGGCCCGGGGTAGACCGCGAAGGCATCGCCGCCGAAGAAGGGTCCGCCGGCACAGGTGTCCTCGAAGGGGTCGATCGGGCGCAGCGAGAACTGCGTCCACCAGAAGTTGTACCCCCAGTGCAGGAAGCCGGGGGCGTCGAAGGCGAAGAGCTGCCGGCCCAGCACCCGGTTGCGCACCGACGGCAGCGAGATGAACCGGTTGGCGACGTCCCGGCCCTGGGAGACGCAGTAGTACACCCAGGGGCGCCTGCCTGCCTCGAGGAACGGGCCCGCGTGGTTCGTGGCCACGATCGGAGTGTCCACGACGCCCTGTTCGGCGAAGACCAGGGAGCTGAGCGCGTCGACCACCTGGGCGCCCTCAAGCAGATCTGCGACCTGGCCCTTCGCCGCCCGGTAGGACCCCAGCTGATTCTGGTGCGGCTCATCAGAGATGTGCCACAGGACCTGCCCGTCCCAGTGCTCCTCGAGATGGGCGCGCAGGGCAGGGATCATCGCCTCCAGCAGCCGACGGTAGTCAGGGGAAGTGGCCGAGACATGCCAGCCGAAGCGATGCTCGAGGCCTGAGGCCGTCTCCACCTGGATCGCGGGGGTGTGCTGGGCACCCCACTGCGTGAACAGGTGCGCGATCTCGATGCCGGTGAAGCCCAGCTCCCGGCAGATCCCCAGCCAGCGGTCCAGCCGGGAGAAGTCGAACGCATAGGAGCCGTCCAGTTCACGGATCCCGATCAGCTGCACGAACGGCCGGGTGTGGCCCTCGGCGGTGTCCAGCGGTGGGGTCCAGGTGGGGGTGAGCACCGAGTTCACGTCCATCGCCCGCGCGGAGGCGAGGAAGGCCTCGATCAGCTCCCAGTGGCGCTCGGAGAACACCTCGACGTCGTAGTAGGTGGAGAGGCTGTCGGCGTGGAACCAGTGGGTGTTGGTGATCGACAGCAGGGGCAGGCGGTAAGGGTGGAGGCGCAACTGCGCGGTGTGCTCGGCGAGGACCTGCTCCCCTGTCTCCCCGCAGAGGGTGATCGTGAGGGCGTGGTCGCCGGCGTCGGCCTCCTCCGTGGCGAGGACGTCGATCCACAGCGACTCCCAGCGGCCGGGGGTCACGTGGACGGAGTCATCGCGGAGCGGCTCGAGCAGGTCCGGGTACTCGCCCGGGGCGGTGACCAGGTAGTGCTCGTCGGCGTTCTCCGGAGCAGGGGAGGAGACGGGGACGCGTCGCACAGCGTGCACCTGGGCACGGTCGGCGAGCGGGCCGGCGAGCCGGACCCGGACTGTGCCGAGGGAGTCCTCCTCGAGCCGGAGCGCCACCTGCACGGACAGCACCTCCCCGAGGAAGCCGGAGGCGTGGGCGCCGCCGATCAGCTCGGCGGGGCGCGGCGCGGTCTCGCCGAGCACCTTCTCCAGGGAATCGGTCAGGACGGACTGCACGGGTACTCCTCATCGAGCGCGGGGATGCGGCCGCCCACCATCCTCACATGCCGACCTCACCCGTCGGAAGGTCTGTCGTCGTCCTTCTCAGAAACCCATTCCAACAGGTCTCCCGGCTGGCATTGGAGCACCTCGCACATCGCTTCCAGGGTGCTGAAGCGCACCGCCTTGGCGCGGCCGTTCTTCAGCACCGCGACATTCGCCGGCGAGATCCCGACGCGCTCCGCGAATTCGCCCACGGAGAGCTTGCGCCGGGCGAGCTCGACATCGATCCGCACCACGATCGGCATCAGATCACCGCCTCCATCTCCTCGCGCAGCATCGTGGCGTGGACCAGCAGCGTGCGCATCACGCCCATCAGCAGTGCCATCCCGACCCCGGCGATCGCCCCCAGCACCAGCAGCAGCATCCAGGCGGGGGGACCGCCGACGGTGAAGGACTGGTAGCCGAGCGTTCCCACGCACACCGCGCTCGCGGCGAGGAAGGCCCCGATGATTCCGTCCACCCAGCGCAGGGAGCCGGCGGCGAAGACCTCACCGCGACGGGTGATGCCGAGCAGGCGCAGCGTGCACACGAGCGCTACCTCGACGCACGCCAGGCCGGCGATCGACAGCAGCAGGATCGGCCAGCGCATGAACGCTTCGGCCGGCAGCTCGGCGGCGAGCACGCCGGAGAGCCAGGGGAGGACCACAAGCTGCAGGATCGCGGTGAGCAGCAGTGCGATGCCCAGCAGTATGCGCAGCAGATCAACGCTCAGACGAGAGAACATGCATCGAGTATCACCGCGTATCTATCGAAAGTCAATCGATGTCAGCGTCTGCGATTAATCCATTGCGGTCGCCGGCGGGACGTCCTACGGTGGTCGGACACTCGAGAGGAGGTGATCCGAGAAGTGATTTCTTCTAGGACCTGTGAGGTGGCTCGCCGCTGAGGCGACCGTTCATCCGGACGCGCAGCGAATACCACCGAGCTGCCGGGACCCCCAGGGGTCGGATCTCGTCCATCCGACCAGCGCACCGCGCGACCTGGGGGTCTTCCCCTGCCCGCTGGCCTGCCGTCCTCTCCGCTGGCCCGCCGCCGTGCCCATTAGCCTGCTGTCATGACGAATGCACCCCAGTACGCGCCGATCGAACTGATCGCGACCCGGATCGACGAGGATGCCGCGCTGCGCTCGACCGGCGCTGGCGCCGACACCGACACCGGCGCCGACAGCCTCGTCGAGTCGCCGATCGTGCTGCTGCTCCACGGCCTGGGCAGCCACGAGGGCGACCTCGCGGGACTGGTGCCCTACCTCCCGCCGCACTTCACCTACGTCTCCCTGCGGGGCATCTACTCCTATGTGCAGGGCTACGCCTGGTTCGAGATGCCGGTGGATCCGGAGCGCCCGGAGTCGCTGCAGACCTCCGCCGCAGCGGTCGAGGCGTGGATCGCCGCGCAGAGCGCACCCGTCGTCGGCGCGATCGGCTTCTCCCAGGGCGGAGCGCTCGCGCTGCAGTTGCTGCGTCGCGATGCGAAGGCGCTGGGCTTCGTGGTGAACCTCTCCGGTTTCCCGTTCCCCGCCGCGATGCCCGGCGATGCCGCGCTCGCCGAGGCCGCGCCGCCCGCGCTGTGGGGCCACGGCGGTATGGATCCGCACTTCGACGCCGAGCGGGAGGAGCAGGTCCGGACGTTCATGAGCGCACACACCCGCCTCGAGGAGGAGCGTCGGCCGTACCTCGCGCACGCCGTGGACGAGATCGAGCTGCGGGCGATCGCCGCATTCCTGCAGCGGCGGGCCGACGAGCATCGGGACGAGCATCGGACCGAGCGCTGAGTGGCCCCGCACACCTGCCCCCACTCTCAGGAATCGGGTTGTAGCATTCCGTCATCCCCCTTCGAGAGCCGGAGCGGGGCATGAGGAGCACCAGGAGATCATGAGCGCCGCCAGCGACGCCCCGAGTGACAGTCCCAGGCCTTCGGGCCTGAGTACAGATGCATCATCCGGGGGGATCCGTCCATGGACCTGATCGGTCCCCTCATATCCTTGGCGGTCGGCCTCATGCTGATCGCCGCCTGCGGCGGATTCGTCGCCGCCGAGTTCTCCCTGATCACCGCGAACCGCAATGAAGTGGAAGCGGCCGCCGCCTCCGGCGACAAGCGCGCCAGCGGTGTCCTGCAGGGGATGAAGACTCTCTCCACGCAGCTCTCGGGAGCACAGCTCGGGATCACCGTCACCAACCTCGGCATCGGCTTCCTCGCCGAACCCGCTATCGCCGCCCTGATCGGTCCCCTGCTGGTAGATGCGGGTCTGGGAGCGGTCGCTGCGCGGTCCATCTCCGTGATCATCGCGCTGGTGCTCGCCACCGGCGTCACCATGATCTTCGGCGAGCTGGTGCCCAAGAACCTCGCGATCGCGGAACCGCTGCGCACCGCGCGCTATGTGGTCGGCTTCCAGCGGCTGTTCACGACGATCTTCCGCCTCCCGATCCGTCTCTTCAACGGCAACGCCAACGCCGTGGTGCGTGCACTCGGCGTCGAGCCGCAGGAGGAACTCAGCTCTGCTCGCAGCGCTGATGAGCTCTCCGTGCTGGTCAAACGCTCGGCCGACGAAGGCGCCCTTGCCGAGGAGACCGCCTCCCTGGTCCAGCGCACCCTCGCCTTCGGTGACCGTCGCGCCCACGACGCGATGGTCCCGCGCGGCCGGATGGACTCCCTGGAGGCAGACCATTCAGTCGCGGACCTGCTCGAGCTGGCCCGTCTCACCGGCCACTCGCGCTTCCCGGTGCTCGACGACGAGAACGAGGTCATCGGCGTCGCCCATATCCGGCACGGCCTCGCCATCCCCTTCGACGAGCGGCCCGGCACCAGGGTCGACTCCGTGATGGGCACCGCGACCTTCGTCCCGGACACGGTTCCGCTGGACGACCTGATGGACACCCTGCGTGCCGGTGGTCTGCAGATGGCGGTCGTGGTCGACGAGTTCGGCGACCATGCCGGGCTGATCACCCTCGAGGACCTGGTCGAGGAGATCGTCGGCGAGGTCCGCGATGAGCATGACGAGGAGATGGACGACACCCCGGAGGCCGACGGCTCCTGGGACCTCGACGCGCGCATGCGGCCCGACGAGGCCACCGACAGGCTCGGGGTCACCGTGCCCGAGCACGAGGACTACGACACCCTCGGCGGACTGATCACGATGGAGCTGGGCCGGCTCGCAGAGGTGGGGGACGAGGTCCTCGTGGACACCGACCCCGCCCCTGGAGAGGACCCTGCCCGGCTGCGGATCGAGGTCACCGAGGTGGATGGCCGCCGCATCGAGACCGTGCACGTCAAGGTCGAGCCCGCCGCGACTGAGGACGACGGCGAGCGGGACGACGAGAAGCACCAGAAGCACGAGAAGGAGGAGCGCCGATGAGCACCACGACCGGACTCGCCCTGACCCTGTTCCTGCTGATCTTCAACGCCTTCTTCGTGGGGGCCGAGTTCGCGCTGATCTCCGCTCGCCGCTCGATCATCGAACCCAAGGCACTCGAGGGGAAGTGGGCCGCGAAGGTCACCATCTCCGCGATGGAGCAGGTCTCGCTGATGATGGCCGGCGCGCAGATGGGCATCACCGTGTGCTCCCTCGCGCTCGGCGCGATCAGCGAACCGGCGATCGCCCATCTGCTCGAGGTGCCCTTCGAGGCCATCGGCGTGCCGAGCGCGCTGGTGCACCCGATCTCCTTCGTGATCGCGCTGTCGCTGATCACCTACCTCCACGTCGTCTTCGGCGAGATGGTGCCCAAGAACATCGCCCTGGCCGGGCCCGAGCGGATGGCGCTGATCCTGGCGCCGATGCTGATGGGCATCGTCACCCTGATCAAGCCCGTGCTGTGGCTGCTGAACTCCTGCGGCAACCTCGTGCTGCGCATGCTTGGAGTAACACCGAAGGCTGAGGTGACCAGCGTCTTCACCCGCAACGAGGTGGCGGCGATGGTCAGTGAATCCCGTGAGGGCGGTCTGCTCGAGCACAACGACGAGGCGCTCCTGCTGGGAGCGCTCCGCTTCGAGGCCCGCAGCGTCGCCAACCTGGTGATCCCGCTGGACCAGGTCTCGAGCCTGCCCCAGGGGGTCACCGCGGCGGAGGCCGAGGCCGCCGCCGTCGAGGGGTACTCCCGGTTCCCGGTGAAGGCGGCCGACGGCATGCTGATCGGCTACGTCCACATCAAGGACCTGCTGGACTCCGTGCAGGAGCAGCGCGAGCACCCGATCCCCGCCGAGCGCATCCGCACCCTGCCCGTGATCAGGTCCGACGAGCCGTTGCGACAGGCGCTCACCGCGATGCAGGATTCGGGGGCCCACCTGGGCGCCGCCACCGATGAGGCCGGTACCGTGATCGGCATCGTCACCCTCGAGGACATGCTCGAGGAGCTGGTGGGCCAGATCCGCGACGACTCGCGCATCGCCGCCTGAACCGCCCCCTCGGCCGACGGGGCACGATAGGGGGATGACGAACATCCCCGGCCCGCCGGAGAACCTCTGGACCGCCGCCGTGCGGCAGAACCCCGATCACGCACGGGGCTATGCCGAGCGGTGGCGGCGGATCGAGGCGTCCGGTAAGGACATCTACGGCGAGGCGCGACTGGTCGACGCCATGGCCCCGCGGGGCGCCCGCATCCTCGACGCCGGCTGCGGCACCGGCAGGCTCGGCGGGCACCTCGCCCGGGCCGGCCACCAGGTGGTGGGCGTGGACCTCGATCCCCAGCTGATCGAGGTGGCCCGGGAGGATCACCCCGGGGTGCGCTGGGAAGCAGGGAACCTCGCGGCCCTCGACCTGCGCTCGACGGACGGCGAACGGCTGCTCTTCGATCTGCAGCTCTGCGCCGGCAACGTGCTCAGCTTCCTCGCGGGCCAGGAGCGCAGGCCTGCCCTGGCCCGCCTCGCCGAGCATCTCGCTCCCGAGGGGCGGCTGGTCGTGGGCTTCGGACTCGATCGCGGAGACGATCTCGGTGACTTCGAGGCCGATGCCGCCTCCGGAGGGCTGCGCCTCGTGCAGCGCTTCTCCACCTGGGACCTCCGCCCCGCGGCACCCGGCTTCCTGGTGGGCGTGCTGACCTCCGCCTGACCCCTGATCCTTCTCGAGGAGCCTTCGTGCCCATCTCGCTGCGCCGCCGCCGGTGGGCGCTCTACGCGCTGTTCCTGCTGCCCGGCCTGAGCATGTCCGCCTGGGTCACCCGCACCCCCGCCGTGCGCGATCTGCTGGACGCCTCGACCGCCCAGATGGGTCTGGTGCTGTTCGGGCTCTCCGTCGGGTCGATGGTCGGGATCCTCTCCTCCGGCCCGCTGGTGATGCGGCTGGGGACCCGTCCGGTGGTCGCTGCCGGCGCCGTGCTGGTCGTGGTGGCGATGCCCACCATCGCCCTCGGCGCCGCGAGCGGCATGCCGCTGGCGACGGCTCTGGGCCTGGCCCTGTTCGGGGCGGGGATGGGCGGCGGCGAGGTCGCCATGAACATCGAGGGCGCCGACGTCGAGAGGCTCGGCGGCCGGCCCTTCCTGCCCGCGCTGCACGGATGCTTCAGCCTCGGCACCGTGATCGGGGCGAGCCTGGGCATCCTCGCCAATGCGGCGGCGTTCTCGGTGGTCGCCCACCTGGTGCTGACCGCCGTGGCGGGCGCGGGACTCCTGACGTGGGCACTGCGCGCGGTCCCCTCCGGGGTCGGGCTGGTCACCGCGCAGGAGCGCGTCGAGCAGGCCGCGGCCCCGCGCCCGGCGCTGTGGAAGGACACCCGCCTGCTGCTCATCGGCGGGATCGTGCTCGCGATGGCGCTCGCCGAGGGCACCGCCAACGACTGGCTGCCGCTGATCATGGTCGACGGGCACGGCTTCGGGCCCACGATGGGCTCGATCGTGTTCGCGCTCTTCGCCGCCGCCATGACCATCGGCCGCTTCTGCGGCGGGCCGATCGTGGCCCGGGCGGGACGCGCCCGGGTGCTCATGGTCAGCGCCCTGTTCGCCGCGGTGGGCCTCGCGCTGATCTCCTTCGTGGACAGTCAGCCGGTCGCCGTCGCCGCCGTGGTGCTGTGGGGCCTCGGCGCCTCGCTCGGCTTCCCGCTCGCCCTCTCCGCCGCCGGGGACTCCGGCCCGAACCCCGCCGGCCGCGTGGCCCTGGCCTCGACGATCGGCTACCTCGCCTTCCTGGTGGGCCCGCCCACCCTCGGCCTGCTCGGCGAGGAGGTCGGACTGCGCGGCGCCCTGGTGGTGCCGCTCGCGGTGGTGCTGGTGGCCGTGGCCCTCAGCCCGGCGTCGGCCCCGCGGGTGCGTGCAGCGGAGGCGCCGCAGCCCCGGCAGAGCGCGGGGACGCTCGAGGGCTGACGCCGCCCGAGCCGAGGCTGGAGCGGCGCTTCGGGATCTGGGAGCCGCGTCCCCTCCGAGAACTTCCTGGTGGGAATCCTGACGCACGGCTGACCGCTCCGGCAGGATGACGACATGAACAGCCGCACATCGTCGCACGGCGAATCCTCCTCCCTCGCCGACTCCCGGTGGCGGGTGCTGCCGCTCGGGCCATTGCCTGCTCTCGCCCGGCATGCGGCCGCAGCGGTGCCGCAGGGACTGATCGGTCTGCTCTGCCTGCTCGGCATCGCGATCCTCGGCGGGCTGATCAGTGAGGAGCTGCTGCCCGAGACCGCTGCGGGGACCACCATCGACCTGGTCGGTCGGGCCTCCGCCGGCGGGGTGATGATCCTCGGGGCGGCCGGGCTGCTCCTGTGGGGGCTGCTCGATGCTCTGGACGGCCCTTTGACCGCCCGGGCGCTCGCAGCGCGCAGGCGGGAGGGCACCCCGGCCACCTCCGTCCCCTATCCCCAACAGTGGGGGAGTGCCCAGGCGACGGGCGGCGGGCTGTACCGGGTCTTTGCGATCGTGCTGCTGAGCGGTCTGGGGCTCTGCTACCTGATCGTCGTATTCGTGGTGCTGGGAGAACCCGACGCGAGCGGGGCGGCGATCCTCGCCGGGGGAGCTCTGGTGCTCGGGGCGATCGCCGCAGGCATCCCTCTGACCGGGACCTGGCTGCGAGGCATCCAGCAGCGGCACGCCGCGCCGCTCGCGGAGCACTGGACCCAGGCGCATCGCATCGTCGCGGCCGGGCGGGAGATGACCGAGGAGGAGTTCGCGCCGGCCTCGCGCACCCTTCCCGGAGCCCGGGCCCACGCCGTGGGCCGGGCCCTGCTGTCGGTCCTCGCCGCCGCGGCCGGGATCGGGCTGCTCGGGCTGCAGCTGATGTTCGCCGTCGCCTACCCGGACGCCGAGCGCGAGCCCGGAGGGCGCGCAGGAGATCGTGCGGAGCTGGAGCCCGCCGCGGAGCGCATGGTGGACCTCATCGTGCTCGGGGTCGGCATCGCCGCGGCCGTGGTGCTGCTCTGCGTCGTGCTCGTCGCGCTCTGCGAGATCGTGGCGCGCTGGCAGGAGCACGGCGCGCTGCGGCGTGCGCTCGCGGACCCGCAGGCGGGACTGCCGCCGCTCGCTGCCCTCCGCAGCTACCTGGCGGGCGGGCAGCTCCCGGTGCTGAAGCTGGGGCACGTCGTCGCCGGGGCGTCCGCCGGCCTGGGCTTCGCCCTCTGGTTCGTGGACCTCGTGGCGGGCCTGCCGGACTGGGACAGCTACGCCGGTGCGGGGCCGCAGCTGCGGGCGGTCGGACCACTGGGCCCCTGGATCGTGCTCGGGGCGCTGGCGGTCATGGCGCTCGGGATCGTGCTCGGCGCGGTGCTCGAGGCCCGGGACCGGGTGCTGCGCGATGAGCTGGTCCAGCGCTGGCCCGTGGGGCCCGCGGCGCTGGAGGCGCCCGCGGATTGACGCTCCTGCGCGATCGCGCACGAGTGGGCGCGCACTACGGCGAGCTCGCGCAGAGCAGGGGTGAGTCACGCCACCTTCGCGGGGGAGCCCGCCCCGCCCGGGGCGTCCCGGCTACGGTGAGCGCAGCACATCGACGTGTCCCCGGTGCTCCGCTACCGGGCCCAGAGCAAGGGGCGACCTGTGAATGCAGCTCTTCCCTTCCCGCCGCCGCTGTCGCCTGCCGCCGGGCGCCGGGACCAGAAAGCCTCCGCGGCCCAGGACTCCGCCGTCCCGGTGTTCTTCATCTCCGACTCCACCGGCATCAGCGCCGAGACCATGGGCAACGCCCTGCTGCTGCAGTTCCCCTCGGTGCACTTCGAACGGCGCCTGATGCCCTTCGTGCGCACGGTCGAGGAGGCGCGCGAGGTGCGTGCAGATCTCGATGCGGCGATGGATGGCGCGGTGCAGCCGCTGGTGTTCCTCACCGTGGTCGACGAGGCTGTCCGCGAGGAGCTGAGGGCCACCAAGGCACCGGTCATCGACTTCGTCAGCGGCCACCTCGCCCAGCTCGAGGAGCGGCTCGGGGTCACCGGCGACCACGCCCCGGCCCGGCTGCACGGGGTGGGCGACTCCCGCCGCTACAACCGCCGCATGCAGGCGGTGGAATTCGCGATCGAGCATGACGACGGCCAGTCCGTGCGAGCGATCGAGAAGGCTGACGTGGTGCTGATTGCGCCATCGCGCTGCGGCAAGACCCCCACCAGCATGTACCTCGCGCTCATGCACGGGATCTTCGTGGCGAACTATCCGCTGGTGGACGAGGACCTCGGCGGCGAGGTGCTGCCCGAGTCGATCGCCGCGATCGCCGATCGGTGCTTCGGGCTGCTCACCTCCCCGCAGCGGCTCAGCGCCGTGCGCAGCGAGCGCCGCGCCGAGTCCCGCTATGCCTCCCTCGAGCAGACCCGCTGGGAGCTGTCGCGAGCTCGCCGCGTCTACGACATGCACGGCATCCCCTTCGTCGACTCCTCGAACAAATCCGTCGAGGAGATGTCGACCCTCATCCTGCAATCGCTCGCCCGTCGCGGGACCACCCCCCACGCACAATGAAGGAGCACGCCATGACCCAGAGCATCCGTTGGTTCTCCGAGCTCGGCATGAACGACCTCGAGCAGGTGGGCGGCAAGAACGCCTCCCTCGGCGAGATGGTCTCGAACCTGACCCGCCTCGGGGTGCAGGTGCCCGACGGCTTCGCCACCACGTCGGAGGCGTATCGCGAATTCCTCGGCGCGACCGGGCTCGCGGAGCGCATCGACGAGCGGCTGCAGGGCCTGGACACCGACGACACCATCGCGCTGGCCGAGACCGGCCGCGAGATCCGGGAGCTGGTGATCGCCCAACCCTTCCCGGCAGATCTCGAGGCGCAGATCCGCTCCGCCTACGAGCAGCTCGCCGAGGGCAGCGGCGAGGAGGCATCCTTCGCGGTGCGCTCCTCGGCCACCGCCGAGGACCTGCCGGATGCCTCCTTCGCGGGCCAGCAGGAGACCTTCCTGAACGTGCGAGGCATCGACGACGTGCTGCTCGCCATCCGCGAGGTGTTCGCCTCCCTGTACAACGACCGCGCGATCGCCTACCGCGTCCACCACGACTTCGAGCACGCCGCAGTGGCGCTCTCGGCCGGGGTGCAGAAGATGGTCCGGTCCGATCTGGGATCCAGCGGCGTCATGTTCACGGTCGACACCGAATCAGGGTTCGAGCAGGCCATCTTCATCACCTCCGCATACGGGCTCGGAGAAGGGGTGGTCCAGGGCGCGGTGAACCCCGACGAGTTCTACGTCTACAAGCCCGGCCTGCGTGAGGACCGCCCCGCGATCCTCAAGCGCCAGATCGGTGAGAAGGCCACCAAGATGGTCTACACGAACGACACCACCGTCGGCCGCACCGTCGAGTTCATCGAGGTGGACGTCGCCGAGCGCAGCCGGCTCTCGCTCACCGATCAGCAGGTCACCGATCTCGCGAAGCAGGCGCTGATCATCGAGGAGCACTACGGGCGGCCGATGGACATCGAGTGGGGGCTCGACGGGGCCGACGGCTCCCTGTACATCCTGCAGGCCCGCCCCGAGACCGTGCAGTCCCGGGCGGGGAACACCGTCGAGAAGTACATCCTCGCCTCCCGCGGCCCGGTCCGCGCCGAGGGACGGGCGATCGGCGCGAAGATCGGCGCCGGCCCCGTGCGGGTGCTGGACACCATCGACCGCATGCACGAGTTCCAGCCTGGTGAGGTGCTGGTCGCGGACATGACCGACCCCGACTGGGAACCGATCATGAAGCGCGCCAGCGCCATCGTCACCAACCGTGGCGGCCGCACCTGCCACGCGGCGATCATCGCCCGCGAGCTCGGGATCCCTGCGGTGGTGGGCACCGGCTCCGCGACCGCCGAGCTGAAGGACGGCGACGAGGTCACCGTCTCCGCCGCCGAGGGCGACACCGGATTCGTCTACGAGGGGCTGCTGGACTTCACCGTCTCTTCCTCCGAGGTGGACTCGATGCCGCGCCTGCCCACCAAGATCATGATGAACGTGGGAAACCCCGAGCAGGCCTTCGGATTCTCGCGCCTGCCGAATGCCGGGGTGGGCCTGGCCCGCCTGGAGTTCATCATCAACCGCCAGGTCGGCATCCATCCGCGCGCCCTGCTCGAGCTGGAGCGGCTCGAGCGTGACGAGCCGGAGATCGCCGCGACGGTGCGCTCCAAGATTGCCGCCTACGACTCCCCGCGGGACTACTTCGTCCAGCGCGTCGTCGAGGGGGTGGCGACCATCGCCGCCGCCTTCGCCCCGGAGCCGGTGATCGTGCGGATGAGCGACTTCAAGTCCAACGAGTACGCGAACCTCCTGGTCGGCACGCTCTTCGAGCCGCACGAGGAGAACCCGATGATCGGATACCGCGGCGCCTCCCGCTACCTCTCGAAGGACTTCGCAGACTGCTTCGCGATGGAATGCGAGGCGCTGCGCTTCGTGCGCGAGGACATGGGCCTGAGCAACGTCAAGGTCATGATCCCCTTCGTGCGCACGCCCGCCGAGGGCAAGGGGGTCATCGACCTGATGGCCACCCACGGCCTGGTGCGAGGCGAGAACGACCTGCAGGTCATCATGATGTGCGAGATCCCCTCGAACGCCGCGACGCCGGAGCTGTTCCTCGAGCACTTCGACGGATTCTCGATCGGCTCGAACGACATGACCCAGCTGACCCTGGGCCTGGACCGTGACTCGGCCCTGGTCGCCGACGCCTTCGATGAGCGGGATCCGGCCGTGAAGTTCATGCTCGCCCGGGCGATCGAGGCCTGCCGGGCCGCGGGGAAGTACGTCGGGATCTGCGGGCAGGGCCCGAGCGACCACCCGGATCTCGCCGAGTGGCTGCTCGAGCAGGGCATCGCCTCGATGTCCCTGAACCCGGACACCGTGGTGGACACCTGGCTGCGGCTCGCCGCCCGGGGCGGGGGAGAGATCTCCTGAGGATCGGGCAAGCGGGGCCGACGGGGCTGGCGGGGCAGCCGGGCAGATGCCTCAGCGGTCGGTGCGACCGCCACCTGACTCGTGATCCATCTCCGCGTACTCGGCGGCCTGCTCTTCCCTGCTGAGCGCCGGCATCTCCCCGGTGCGGGTGCTGTGGCTGTCGGTGTCGAGCTGTGAGGTGACCGTGGTCAGCAGGAACACTGTGTCCTCGAGCGCCTCCACCGAGTGGCGGAAGTGCGTGAGCGCCTCGAGCTGGCCAGCCTGGAGCACCACCGGTTCCTGCGCAGTGACACGGAGGCTGCCGTGCATCACCTGGATCGAGGCGGCCGGCGGGGAGTTGTGCTCGGGCAGCTGGGCGCCGGCCTTCAGCGCGATCACGGTCTGGCGCAGCGGCCCGTCGTGGATCAGCAGCTCGGCATGGCGACCGTTCGGCGCCTCGCGGGCGATATCGATCGCCTTGGTCATCGCATCGGTCAGGGCAGCCATCGGGAACCTCCTGGTGAGCGTCATCGGTCCCCCACCAGTATCCGTCAGGAAGCCGGATCCGTCAGGCCTGCGGCGGATTCCTTCGCCAGATCCAGCATCGCGCGCTCGCTGATCCCGAGCACCCGGGCGGCCGCGACGACATCCCGGAACTCCGGTTCGCGGCGCCTGACGACACCGTCGGCGTCGCGCGCGACCTTCACCGCGATCTGCTGACCCTGCACCTCCACCTCGGCGAACTCACGGGTGCGGATCACTCGCTGAACCCGGTGCCGGCGCACGCCGAGGCTGCCGGTGCGATCCATCAGCAGCGCGGAGGCCTCGGCCTCCGAACCTTCGCGGACCAGGGCGTGGATCGTCACCGCCGGGCGACCATGCTTCATGATGATCGGGGTCAGCCAGGCGTCCAGCGCCCCCTGCTCGAGCAGTGCGTCGATGACGCCGGGCCAGAGCCGGGGGTCGAGGTCGTCGACATTCGCCTCGAGCTGGAGCGCGGCGGCAGGGGTGTCGTGGGCGTCGGCTCGCGCGGAGGCCGCGCCCACCAGCACCCGGACCACGTTGGGGCGGCCCGGGGTGTCCTTGGTGCCCGCGCCGACGCCGAGGGCCTCGGTGACCAGCGAGGGCTGCGGCCCGGCGGTGCTCGCGAGCCCGCGCAGCAGGGCGACGCCGGTGGGGGTGGCGAGCTCGCCGATGCCGGGGGCGACCCCTGCCGGGACCCGTCGACCACCGTGCTCATGGGGGCCGCCCTGGGCGTGGGCGGGCAGGGCCGCATCGGAGTCGGGGACCTCGACGGGGTGATCGTGGGAGTGATCATGCGGGTGGGAGTGCCCGTGGTCGTGGGAATGCGCGGGGGCGTGACCGCGGGGCGGGAGCAGCTCGCCGGCGACCGTCGGCCAGCCGAGCGCGAGGCGGGCCACTGCCGGGACCGGCACCGGGATGTCACCGTGGGCTGCGCGGATCCGGCCGGAGCCCACCGCGATCACGCTGCCGGCACCCTCGGTGATGCCGAGCTGGCGCCAGGCCTCGCAGGCGCCGATCACGTCGGCCAGGGAGTCCAGCGCCCCGACCTCGTGGAAGTGGACCTCGTCGGCCGGGACGCCGTGGGTCGCGCCCTCCGCCTCGGCGAGGCGGCCGAAGACCGTGAGCGCCAGGTCGATCGTGCGCTCGGGCACGGAGGCGTCCCCGCGGGAACGTTCCAGCAGCTCCCGGATCGAGGCCCAGGTGCGGTGGGGCGGATCCTCGACCAGCACCTCCACATCGATCTTCACCGCGCGCTGCCCGCCACGGTCCACCGTGGAGCGGACGAAGCGGACCGAGTCCGGGACCAGGGCGTCCAGCACCCGCTGCACGCCGTCGAGGTCGGCGCCGGCGTCGATCAGAGCGGCCAGCAGCATGTCGCCGGCGATCCCGGCGGTCGCGTCGATGTAGGCGAGACGAGACGAGGACGGCGAGAAGGACTCCATGGCCACGATGCTAGTCGGACCTCCGCATCGGGCATGATTCCCCTCATGACCGTCCCCGCCCCCGTCGCCCGCTTCGACGACGTCGCCGCGGGCCGCAGCCTGCAGTTCGGCCGGGCCGAACGAGTGATCAGCGCCTACCGGCCCGAGGAGGTGCGGCCCGCGCTCGCCGCGGTGCAGGACGCGGTCACCGGCGGGGCCTGGGCCTTCGGGATGGTGGCCTATGAGGCAGCCGCGGGGCTCAATCCGGATGTTCGCGTCCGGGCGCCGCAGGAGGGCCTGCCGCTGGTGTGGTTCGGGATCGCCGACGCCCCGGATGTGGAGGCGCTGCCGCTGACCACGGGGGAGGGCTTCGAGGTCGCCCCCTGGGTCCCGGACTGGTCCGCAGCGGAGCATGCGCGGCGGGTGGAGGCGGTGCGGGCCGCGATCGCCGAGGGCGACACCTACCAGACGAACCTCACCACGCGCCTGCGCTCGACCTTCCGCGGTGATGCCTTCGGGCTCTACGGGGAGCTCGCGCACCGCCAGCGCGGCGGGCATCACGCCTTCCTGGACCTGGGGCGGCACACCGTGGTCAGCGCCAGCCCGGAGTCGTTCCTCCGCTGGGAGGACGGCCTGCTGCGCACCGCCCCGATGAAGGGCACCGCCGCTCGGGGCCGGACCCCGGAGGAGGACCTCGCGGCGCGGGAGGCGCTGCGGGCGAGCGAGAAGGACCGCGCCGAGAATGTCATGATCGTGGACCTGCTGCGCAACGACCTCGCTCGGGTGTGCGAGGCGGGAAGCGTGCAGGTCACCGAGCTCATGGCCGCTGAGGAGTATCCGACGCTGTGGCAGCTGACCTCGCGCATCCAGGGTCGCGTGCGTGAGGAGGTCGGGCTCGCGGAGGTGTTCGAGGCGCTGTTCCCCTGCGGCTCGATCACGGGTGCCCCGAAGCTGTCCACCATGGGCCTCATCGCCGAGCTCGAGGATGCCCCGCGCGGGGCGTACTGCGGGGCGATCGGGTATCTCGCCCCCGGCCCCTCGCCGCGGGCCCGGTTCAGCGTCGCGATCCGCACCGTGGTGATCGATGGGGCCGACGGCTCCGCGGTCTATGGCGCGGGTGGCGGGGTCACCTGGGCGTCGACCGCGGCGGACGAGTACGAGGAGCTGCTGGTCAAGGCCGCGGTGCTGCCGACCGGCACGCGGGAGCCGTTCGCTCTGCTGGAGACCTTTGCAGTGCTCGATGGCGTCGCGCAGCACCTCGGGCAGCATCTGGAGCGGATGCTGGGCTCGGCGGCGCACTTCGGGATCCCGGCACGGCGGGAGACGCTCGAGGTCGCCGCGCTCGAGGCGGCGGCCGGTTCGGCGGGGGACGTGCTGCTGCGGCTGGCGCTGCGGAGGGACGGATCGCTCGAGGTCAGCTCCCGGCCGCTGGTGGCGACGCCCGGGCCGGTGCGGCTCGCGCTGGATACGGTGCGCACCTCCTTCCCGACGGAGCTCAGCGCGCACAAGACCACGGTGCGGGAGCATTTCGCCGCCGCCCGGAAGCGTCATCCGGGCTCGGAGGACGTGGTGCTGCTCGGCGAGCACGGCCGCGCCGTGGAGACCACCATCGCGACCCTCGCCGCCCGGATCGACGGCACCTGGTGCACCCCGCCGCTGGCCGACGGCTGCCTGGCCGGGGTGGGTCGCCGGCTCGCGCTCGAGCGGGGCGAGCTGGTGGAACGGCCGCTGAATGCCGAGGAGGTGTGCGCGGCTGAGGAGCTCGCGGTGCTCAGCTCGGCCCGCGGGTGGAGGCGCGCGGTGCTGGTGGAGGGGTCGGCGCCGGGTCGGGGCTGACTCCGGCCCGCGAGTCCGTCATGAGGAGCAGGGCGGCACCGCCGGCGAGGGCGGCGGCGAGGAGCAGCGCGAGCGAGGCGCGCCCAGTCCCTGCGAGTGCGGCGAAGGGGCTGTTCAGCAGAGCGGGAGGGGCGAGCTGGACGATGGCCATCAGCGACTGGAAGCGCGTCATCTGACCGGCGGGTGCCCGGCGCAGGAGCATCGGGGCGATGTGGGTGGTGAAGATCGCGGTGCCCACCCCGAGCAGCGCCGCGGCACCGAGCATCGCCGGCAGGGCCAGGGGCAGGGCGAGGAGGGCCAGGGCGCCCATCATCAGCAGCGGTCCACCGATCAGGGCGCGATGCTGGTGCGCCCACGTCCCGGTGAAGGAGATCAGCAGCGTCACCGTGAGGGTGCCCGTGGCCCACGCCGCCTCCAGCAGCCCTGCCTCGGAGCCGCTCCACCCCTGAGCGCGGGCGGCGGAGGGCAGCACCACTGCGACCACCGGCAGCACCGCTGCGCAGACCAGCGCGACCGCCGCCAGCAGCGGCCAGATCCGCAGGGCATGCGCCGAACGGATCCCCTCGGACAGAGCGTGCCAGAGGCTGGTCGGGGGACCCGTGCCCACGGGTGGCGGGGAGGAGGGACGCAGCACCGCGAGCACGACGAGGCTGAGGCCCGCGAGGGCCGCGCATACCGCGAGGAGCACGGCCAGCGGCCAGACCGAGATCGCGATCCCTCCGGCGGAGACCCCGAGGATGCGGGCGATGTGCATGCTTCCTGAGATGCGTGCAAGTGCCCGGGAGAACTGCTCCTCCTCGGTGATCAGCAGCCTCGGGAACACGATCGCTGCGGGCTGCTTGACGGCGGAGATCACGGAGACCGTTCCTGCCGCGACGGCCAGTCCTGCGATGCCGGGGTCCTCGCCGAGGAGAAGGAGCAGACCCAGCAGCACGGTGAGCTGCGCCAGGGTGGTCGCCACCAGCATGCGCCGGGGCCCATGGCGATCGCCGAGGGCACCTCCGAGCAGGAGCAGGCAGAGCGAGGGCAGCACAGACACGGTGCTCACCAGGGCGACGGCAGCCGGCCCGTGACCGGTGGCGAGCCAGATCAGGGCGAAGGCCAGCATCGAGCTGCCGGCGGCGTGGAGGGTGGAGACGGCCCACCAGAGGTGGAATCCGGCGGGCAGGCGCGTGGTCGGAGAGGGTGGGGTGTTCACGCCCTCGAGGGTGGGGGTTCGAGCGACCTGAAGGTCAAGGCCGCATCGGCATCACCAGACAGGTCAGGGTGTCCTGGATCGGGGAGGTGACGCGCACCGGGGTGGTCGGGTCGACGAGGGCGAGAGTGACCTCCGCGCCGGTGCAGACCGCGACCGCGGCGGCCAGCAGCGCCCGGCCGATCAGCACCTCGAGGCCACCGTCGGCTCTCGCGCAGCAGGAGGCCCAGCCGTGCAGCGCCGGTGCCTCGCCGGCGTGGAGGACGGCGGTGCTGCCGTCGACGACCAGGCGCAGCTGCGTGCTCGGCGCCGGAGGGACGAGCAGACCGTGCAGCTCCGCTCGATCGAAGCCCGCCACGGCGCGGGCGGGCGGCTGGGTGGAGACCAGGAGTCCGAGATCGGGGACCGCCCGTTCGATGAGCGCGGCGCGTGCCAGGAGCGTCCCCTCGGCGTCGTGCACGGTCAGGGCTGCGCCCGTGAGGGCGAGATGCACGTCGCCGTGGCGGGCGCAGGCGCGGGCGAGATCGGCGGCGTCCACGACCGAGATGATCGCCCGGCCCGGGGAACCGGAGGCCTCCGCCCTGAGGCGACGATGGGCGAGCCAGTAGCGATCCGTGGCGATCAGCGCGATCTCCGCCGACTCGATCACCCAGATCAGTCCGGACACGTCGTCCGCCGCTCTCTCGGCGACAGGCAGCACCTGGGTGATGGCGGCGGCGAGGGAGGCTCCGGGAACGGTCGCCCGCACCGATCCGGTAGCGCCGGTGGTGGGGTCGAGATGCTCCCGCAGCGCGTGCAGCTCCTGCTCGCGCCGGCGGGAGTTCGTGCCATGGTCCATGAGCAGCTCGGCGAGCAGTCGTGACGCCTCGGATGCCGGTCCGGCGACCACCTCGCGCATCACCGCCAGCGGCACTCCGATCGCGCGCATCCGTCGCAGCAGCACCCCGCCCTCGATCTGCGAGGGGGCGTAGTACCGGTACCCGCTCACCGGGTCCACGTCCGCCGGGACGAAGACCTGCTCGGCGGCGTAATGGCGCAGAGCGCTGGCCGGGACGCCCACCGCCCGCGCGAAGGTGCTGATCGTCAGCAGCTGCTCATCGGACACCTGCGCATCCTGCCATGTGCGGGTGCTGCCGCGAGGGCGGTCGGTCCATGGGGACTACTCCCCATTCCTCTCACCCGCGCCCCGACATACGCTCCTGACCAGGGCCGCATCGCAGCGTGCCCGTGGGCGCAGCGGAAGGCCGGGCATGACAGTCGACGACACGACGGTGGAACAGCGACCGCGGATCACCTCGCTGCCCGGGGACGCGAAGCTGGTGCGGATCTCGGAGCCCTCCTGGGCCTGGGTGCGGGCGATCGCGCTCGAGCAGGAACCGCCGACAGAGATCACCGAGGAGCAGATCGTCGAGCTCGAGCTCGTGGGCCTGCTGGTCGACGCGCCCGGCGAGGACGACGGCCTGGTGATCGACCCGCACTGGCAGCAGTTCCTGCGCTCCGCCCTGACCTCCCCCGTCGGCGTCGAGCTGGTGTGCGTCGACGGCGACCGGGCCTGGACCACCCGGCTCCGCATCGCCGGTCGCGTGGTGGTGATCATCGATCAGTCTCGGGAGGTCACCGCCGATGCCGAGACGATGCAGCTCGGGCGCCGGGCGGACGCCGTCATCCTCGGCCTGAGCACGATCGAGCACCTCAGCGAGACCTTCGAGGCGCTCGTGCCGCAGCGCCCCGCCTTCACCGCCGCCGACCCCGCCCCGGCTCCGGCCGAGCTGGTCGACGCCCCCGCCGTCGCGGAGGTGCAGATGCTCGTGATCGCCTCCCCGGCCCCGGAGCAGACCGTCGTCAGCGGCGGCTCCTGGTACGCCTACGGGCAGGAGGGCGAGCAGCTCGCGGTGCTGGTGCCCGGCGAGGACGGCACCGAGGCCCGCGAGCTCGAGCCCGGCTCCCTCACCTCGGCGATGCGCGCCAAGGTGATCGCGGCGATCGGCCATGTCACCGCCCATGCCGCCGGGAGCGCCGCCTGATGACCTTCTACGGGATGGACACCGAGCAGGTCCTCGGCGAATCCGACGCCCTCGAGCAGGCCGCCCGCCGCCTCGAGGAGGTGCTGGGCGGACTGCAGTCGAGCGTGCAGTCCGTGGCGTGGATCGGGCCCGACGCCGAGGCGTTCCGCGAGCAGTGGGACGCCACCCATCGGCAGGGCGAGAGCATCGTGCTGCCGGGCCTGGGGGAGCGATCCCGGGAGCTGCAGCAGCACGTCGAGGAGCAGGACCGCGCTTCCTCCGTCGACGACGGCGGCTGGTTCGAGGACGCGATGGACTGGCTGCGTGACACCGGCGGGGACATCGTCGACGGCATCCGCGACGGGATCGACTGGCTCGGGGATCGGATCTCGGACGGCACCGACTGGCTCGGCGACCGGATCTCCGACGGGATGGACTGGCTCGGGGACCGGGTCCAGGACGGCCGCGACCTGGTCAGCACCGCCCTCGACGCGATCCAGGGCTTCGAATGGCCGCGCTTCACCGAAGTGGTGGTCGACGGCGCAGCAGGGCTGATCCGCGGGACGGGCGACGTCATCGAGGTGCTCACCGGCATCGACCTCAAGCTCGCCGATGACGGCACCGGCTACGCCGACGCCCCGGTCGCGGTCACCCCTGAGGACTCGGGCCTGGTCCCGCCCGGGGACCTCTCCCAGATCATCGCCAACACCAACCAGACCTACGGGTCCGAGGAGACCGGGGAGGTCTCGATGAGCGTGGTCGGGAATCCACCCACCGGCGTCATCGTGAACATCCCCGGCACCGAGCAGTGGGGGCCGATGGCCGGGGACAACCCGCTGGACCTCACCGGCAACGCCGAGCAGGCCGGCTCGAACGGCTGGTCCGCGGGGTCGCAGGCCACGGCCGACGCGATCGCCCAGCTCTACCGGGACAACCCGAACCTGGAGGGCGTCCCCCTGATGCTCAACGGGCACTCCCAGGGCGGCATGATCGCCGCCAGCCTGGCCGCGAACCCGGAGTTCGCCTCCCAGTACAACCTCACCAACGTGATGACCTACGGCTCCCCGGTGGACAACTACGACGTGCCCGCCGGCGTGCACCAGCTGAACATCCAGCACGGCGGCGACCTCGTGCCGAGGATCGACGCCGAGGGCTCGTACATGGGCCCGGTGGTGCCCGGGCCGCGAGGAATCCCCCTGCCCGTCCCGATCCCGAATCCCGGGGAGCTGCTCGCGAACCAGAACATCGGCTCCGGGAACACCACCACCGTCACCCTGGACAGCCCCAGCTGGAACCCGCTGACCAACCACGGGGGCGGCGAATATCAGAACTCGGTGCAGACGCAGCTGCAGGACCCGAACTCGCAGCTCTCGCAGTATTCGCAGGACCCGAGCCTGCAGCCCTTCCTCACCGGGGATCCGGAGAGCGTCCAGCACTTTACCTCCGGCGTGCACCGCGAGAACTGACGCCGAGGGCGGAGCGGGGGCGGAGGCGATGGTGGATGATGGGCCGATGACAGCCAGCGCCATCGGCCGCAGAGGAGTGCTCGTGGGGATCATCGGCAGCCTGCTCACCGCCTGCGGACTGGGCGGGCGCAGCGATGTCACCGACGTCCAGGAGGCGCTGCGCGTCGCTGTCGAAGCGCTGCCGGAGCACCGGGACGGGAAAGTGCAGTTCCAGGACTCCACCTCTGCCGGCACGACCATCAGCGGAGTGCTGGTGCTGGCCGGTCAGGACCGTGCGCAGATCGAACGGTCGCTGCTCGTCGTCCTGGAGACGGTGAGCGACACCTATGACCAGCAGCCCGGGGTGCGGACGGCCTTCGTGCGGATCGAGGCGCACCCCGAGGGGGATCGCGGCACCCGAGTCATGACGGCCGACGTGGTCGCGGCGAGCTCCGGCGCGAACGTCACCACCGAGGACCTCGCGGCGCACTTCGGGGGATGACCCCCGCCCGATCGATCACAGGAGACCTCATGGCCCATGCTCTCAACCCGACCTCTGCCCTGGACCCCACCTCTGCCCTGGACCCCGCCTCTGCCCTGGACCCCACCTCTGTCCTCAACCCCGCGAAGGCTCTCCACACCTGGTCCCTGTTCCGGACCATGGGCCGGTTCGTCGCGCCCGGCTCCGCCCCGTCGGGCACCCTCGCCGAGAACGACGCCGCAGGCGGCCTGGACCTGCTCGAGCTGCCCGGTCAGCTCGCCGCGCACGGATTCACCAGCGCCCAGCTGTGTCACTTCTACCTGCCCCGCACCGAGCCCGCGTACTTGGCAGAGCTGCGCGACGGGTTCGACACCGCGGGAGTCGACCTCGAGTGCTTCCTGGTGGATGACGGAGACATCGTCCATCCCGAGCATGGCGTCGAGCAGCAGCGCTGGGTCTCGGGCTGGATCGAGGTGGCCGAACGGCTGGGCGTGCCGAGGGTGCGGGTGCCCGCCGGGGACCAGGCGCCGACGCCGGAGACGCTCGCGCTCAGCGCCCGCCGGCTGCGGGCCCTCGCCGCGGCGCATCCGGGCCTCCGGGTGCTCACCGAGAACTGGAAGTCGCTGCTGATCGATGCGCGCACCACCCGGGGGCTGCTGGACCAGCTCGAGGGAGAGGTCGGCCTGCTCATCGACACCGGGAACTGGGACGGTGAGGACAAGTACCAGCAGATCGCGGCGGTCGCCGGGGATGCCGAGTGTTCCCAGGTCAAGGCTCGTGAATCGGCTCCGGGCGTGCTCGATGCCGAGGATCTCACGCGCTCGCTGGAGACGCTGCGAGAGACCGGATACACCGGCCGCCTGTCGCTCGTCTACGCCGGGACGGACGACGACGAATGGGGCCGGCTCGAGGAGATGCACGAGATCGCCCGCACCGTCACCGGCTGAGCTGCTCCCCGCTCATCACTCCTCCGGCTCACCACTCCTCCTGCTCACCACTCCTCGTGCTCCCGGGAGTCCCAGGCGCTCTCCTCACCCAGATCGAGGCTCGCCAGCAGTGCGCGATCCTCCTGGTCCAGGCGGAGAGCGGTCAGATCGAGGTTCAGCCGCTGCCTGCCCGGGTCCGAGGAGCGAGGGATCACCACGATCTCCCGGTCCACGGCCCAGCGCAGCGCCACCTGCGCGACTGTGACCGCGTGCTTCGCCGCGACCCTGCGGATCGCGAACTGCTCCGAGAGCCCTTCCCGGGTCCCGAGCGGTCCCCAGGCCTGGGTGACGATCCCATGCTCCCGGTGGAAGGCATCCGGCTCCTGGCGGGGCAGCGCCGGGGAGAGCTGGATCTGATTGATCTCGGGCCAGTGCCCCGTCGCGTCGAACAGCTCCTGGAGCTGATCGGGGCGGAAGTTCGAGACCCCGGCGTGGAGAACCAGCCCTTCCTCCCGCAGGTCCAGCAGGGTGCGCCAGGTGTCCACGGCGAGTCCGCGGGAGGGATTCGGCCAGTGGATCAGGGCGATCCCCACCCGCTCCAGCCCCAACCGGCGCAGCGATTCGAGGATCCCGGTGCGGGCGGCCTCGCGGCCGTGATCGCCACCTGCCACCTTGGTCGTCACCAGCACTTCGGCGGGATCCACACCGCTGCGGCGCAGACCCTCGCCGACGGCGGTCTCGTTGCCGTACTGGGCAGCGGTGTCGAGCAGTCGGTAGCCGGTGCGCAGTGCGGAGGCGATCACGTCGGCTCCGGCGGGGCCCTGGGCCCCGCCCGTGCCGAAGCCGATCAGCGGGATGCTCGCCCCGTCGGCGAACGTGGTGGTGGGAACCTCGGGGGATGCGGGGGTGCTCATAGGGGCCTCCTGGCCGATGCTGGTGCCGCGCCGTCGAAGCTCACCCTACGTGGGACCGTGAGCCCGGTGATCCCGGTGAGGTGCGACGGTCACGCGGCCGCGTCGACCCGCGGACGGTCGTAGGTCCGGGCGAGCAGCCCGAGGGCGACCGCCGCGACCAGCAGGCCGACATCCCGCAGCGCGACGTCGTAGAACCCGGAGTAGGTCAGCAGGTTCACGATGATGCCGGCGAGCCACGCCGCGACCACCCAGGCGGCCAGGCGGGGCCGAAGCGCGACGGCGATCCCGGCCACGATCTCGACCACGCCCACGGCATACATGGCCGCCTGCGCACTGACGGGCAGGAGCGCCACGAGCCACGGGGCCAGGTACCCCGGCCAGTCGGTGAGCAGGTTGGTGAACTTGTCCAGCCCCATCAGCAGGGGGAGGACGACGAAGCCCAGGCGCAGCACCCAGAATGCGGCGAGGCCGGAGTCCTGACGGGCGCGGGTGAGGAAGGACATCGAGGGGGAGGACGTGAGCACGGACATGGCGAGACTCCTTCTAGAACCAACTGAACCTATTGTTAGAGTCCTCCTGACCCCGCCTGTTTGTCAAGAACTCTTGGTGTTAGAGTTTTGGGCATGAACGGAGCGAGTCGTGAACGGGCAGAAGCATGAGCGGGGCGAGTCATGAGCGGTGAGGGTGAGGTCGGTCCGGACGGCCTGCAGGGACTGAGCGCGCTCGTGGATCCGGTGCGGCGACGGCTGTACGACGCGATCGCTGCGCAGGATGAGCCGCTGACCCGCGACGACGCCGCCCGATCGGTGGGGATGGCGCGGAACCTCGCGGCCTACCACCTCGACCGGCTCGTCGAGGCAGGACTATTGACCACCACGTATGCTCGCCCGCCCGGCGTCGGCGGTCCCGGGGCGGGGCGACCCGCCAAGCGGTATCACCGGGTCCGAGAGGAGCGCACCGTCTCCGTGCCCCCGCGCGACTACGCGCTGCTGGCCGACCTGCTCGCGACCGCGATCGACGAGGACGGCAGCGGGGCGCTGCGGGGCGCCCTCGTCCGCACGGCCGAGGCGGAGGGGCACTCCGCCGGTGCAGCGGACGGGGAGCTCATGGAGGTCCTCGCCGCACGGGGCTATGAGCCGTCCATGGATCCAGAGGGGGACATCATCCTGCGCAACTGCCCCTTCCATCGACTCAGCCGCACCCACACCGAGCTGGTGTGCACGCTCAACCAGACGCTGCTGGGCAGCGCGCTGGAGAGCAGGGGAGAGGATCGGGCGCGAGCGGAGCTGTGTCCCCAGGAGGGTCGCTGCTGCGTGATCGTCCGGGCCGGGGCCGGGGCCGTCGTCGCGCCGGAGAGCCTGCCCCGCAGGACGGCTGATCCGACGCCGTCGGCAGGACTGTGAGGGGCTGGCCTCAGCGGGCGGTGTCGACCCGGCCCACCCAGGAGATCGGGGAGACCCGGCCCTCCTCCAGCTGGTACTGGCAGCCGACGATGCCGAGCTCGCCGGCGGCGACCGCGTCGGAGATGACCTTCGACTGCCGCATCAGGGCGTTGATGGTCTCATCCAGATGGCGCCGCCCCACCGCATCCGCATCGATCAGCTCGGGATCCACATACGGGCTGACCTGCTGAGTCATGAACCACTCCTGCTGAACCGCGGGCTGGATCGACTCGAGCTCCTTGCGGATCGCCGGGGTGACCTCGCTCGGCGCGGCCGTGGTCTGATCGATCGCAGCCTTGACCGCCCCGCAGGAGCCGTGGGCGAGCACCACGATCACGGCGACGCCCAGCTCCGCCACGGCGAACTCCATGGTCGCGGTGGTGTTCGCATTCGCGATCTGGCCGATGTTGCGCACCACGAACAGGTCGCCCAGCCCGCAGTCGAAGAGGATCTCTGCCGCCACCCGTGAGTCCGAGCAGCCCAGGAAGGCTGCGTTGGGCGCCTGGCTCCCGCGCAGCTCGCTGCGCCGGGCGGCACTCTGCTGCGGATGGTTCAGGTCCCCGGCCATGAAGCGTTCGTTCCCCTCCACCAGTGCATCCCAGGCCTGCTGGACGGAAACGCGGGGAGAGGACATGAGGGGCCTTTCGAGAGATGGTGCGCGCCGCAGATCGGTGCGACGGGTGGGAGGTCGGTGCGACGGGTGGGCCGTTCAGGCCCTGCCGCAGACTACTCCCGTGGCCCAGGATGTTGTCGAGATGATCAGCTCTCGGCGGGAGTGGAGATGTTCACCTGCCACACGATGCCGAAGCGATCGGTGAACGAGCCGTAGATATCGCCCCACATCTGCTTCTCGAGGGCCATGGTGATGCTGCCGCCCTCGGAGAGCTTGAGGTACGCGCTGCGCAGCAGGGTCTCGTCGTCCCCCATGAGCGACAGGGTGACGTTGTTGCCCACGATGAAGCCTTCGGGGGACATCCCCTCGATCACATCGGACGCGTAGAGCCTGATCAGCTCGGTGACCTCGAGGGAGCCGTGCATGATCTTGTCGGCGTTCGGGTCATCGGCCGGAAGTCCGCCGAACTCCCCGAAGGTGGCGAACTGCGGGATCGCCCCGAGCGAGTGCCCGTAGAACTCGAAGGCCTCCCGGGTGTTGCCGTCGAAGTTCAGGTAGGGGTGGAGTGCTGCGGGCATGGAGGCCTCCTCGGCGTCGCCCCGACCCGTTGCCGGGCGCTCGTTGCGAGCGTAGACCGCGGGGGCGGCGAGGGGAATGGCCTACGGTCCGGGGGTCCCTTGATGAATACCCCCTGGGGGTATAGCTTGAAAGGAAAGAGTCGGAGCAGCGGGAGAGAGGGCGATCATGGGCTTTAAGCCGGACGTCGACCATGGGCATGCGGGGCATGCGGGGCATGCGGACCATCAGGACCATCAGGACCACCACGACCATGGCGACCACCACGACCACGGCGACCACGTCGCGCAGTTCCGTCGGCTGTTCTGGATCATGCTCGTGCTCGCGATCCCCGTGGTCGCGACGAGTCCGATGGTCGGGCTCATGCTCGGCTACGACCTCCCCGAGAGCGGGCTGATCAGCTGGATCCCGCCGCTGCTCGGCACCGTCCTCTACTTCTGGGGCGGCAGGCCGTTCCTCACCGGCGCGGTCTCCGAGATCCGCTCCCGCGCGCCCGGGATGATGCTGCTGATCGCCCTCGCGATCACCGTCGCCTTCGCCGCCTCCTGGGGCGCCTCGCTGGGGCTGCTCGACGCACAGCTCGACTTCTGGTGGGAGCTCGCCCTCCTGGTCGTGATCATGCTGCTGGGCCATTGGATCGAGATGCGCTCGCTCGCACAGACCGGCTCGGCCCTGGATTCCCTCGCCGCGCTCCTGCCCGACGAGGCGGAGAAGGTCGTGGGCGAGGAGGTCGTCTCGGTCTCCCCATCCGAGCTCGCCGTCGGCGACATCGTCCTCGTGCGGCCCGGCGCCTCGGTGCCGGCCGACGGGCGGATCCTCGACGGCGGCGCCAGCATGGACGAGTCCATGATCACCGGCGAGTCCGCCACCGTGCGGCGGGAGGTCGGGGACGACGTCGTCGCAGGCACCGTCGCCACCGACTCCGGCCTGCGCCTCGAGGTCACCGCCATCGGCGAGGACACGGCGCTCGCCGGGATCCGGAAGCTCGTCGCCGATGCGCAGAGCTCCACCTCACGGGCCCAGCGCATCGCGGATACCGCCGCGGGCTGGCTGTTCTGGTTCGCGCTCGGCGCGGCGATCCTCACCGCGATCATCTGGTTCCTCGTCGGGAGTCCGGACCAGGCTGTGATCAGGGCGATCACCGTGCTCGTGATCGCCTGCCCCCATGCATTGGGCCTCGCGATCCCCCTCGTCGTCTCGATCGCGACCGAGCGCGCAGCCCGCGGCGGAGTGCTCGTCACGGACCGCCTGGCGCTCGAGCAGATGCGCACGGTGGACACCGTCCTCTTCGACAAGACCGGCACCCTCACCCGGGGCGAGCCCGCGCTGACCGGCATCGAGACTGGTGCCGAGCGCTCCGAGGACGAGGTGCTCGCCCTCGCCGCCGCCGCCGAGGCACCGAGCGAGCACCCGCTGGCCCGCGCGATCGTGCGGGCCGCGGACGAGCGCGACCTCGCGGTGAGCGCGGGAGACGGGTTCAGCTCGTCGCCCGCGGTCGGAGTGCGGGCCGTCGTGGACGGCGATGTCATCGAGGTGGGCGGCCCATACCTGCTCGAGCAGCACGGGACTGCGGAGCTGCCCGTCGCCGCACAGTGGCATGCGCAGGGGGCGACCGTCCTCCACGTGCTCGCCAGCGGCGACGTGATCGGCGCGCTGCGGGTGGTCGACGAGATCCGGCACGAGTCCCGCGAGGCGGTCGAGGCGCTGCGCGCCCAGGGCGTGGACGTCGTGATGCTCACCGGTGATGCGCGCGCGGTGGCCGAATCCGTCGGCGCCGAGCTCGGCATCGACCGCGTGTTCGCCGGGGTGCGCCCCGAGGACAAGGCCCGGACCGTCGTCGAGCTCCAGGGCGAGGGGCGGAAGGTCGCGATGGTCGGCGACGGCGTCAACGACGCCCCGGCGCTGGCCCAGGCCGACGTGGGCCTCGCGATCGGCGCCGGCACTGACGTCGCCATCGGCTCCGCCGGGGTGGTGCTGGCCTCCTCCGATCCCCGCTCGGTGCTCTCCGTGCTCGAGCTCTCCCGCGCTGCCTACCGCAAGATGCGGCAGAACCTCTGGTGGGCTGCCGGCTACAACCTGCTCGCCGTCCCGCTGGCGGCGGGGGTGCTGGCCCCGATCGGGTTCATTCTGCCGATGAGCGTGGGCGCGCTGCTCATGTCGGCCTCGACCATCGTGGTGGCGCTGAACGCCCAGCTGCTGCGCCGGCTGGACCTGCGGCCCGAGGCCAGTGCAGAGCGGATGCTCGGGCGGTCAGCGACCGTCTCACTCCCTGCTCACCAGGCGTAGGCCTCCGGGGCCGGCCCGCCCGGGCCGGGGAAGATCGCATCGAGCGCGGCGAGGTCGTCCTCGGACAGGGAGATCTCCATGGCGGCGATCGCCGAGTCCAGCTGCTCCATCGTGCGGGGGCCGATGATCGGACCGAGCACGCCGGGCCGGTGCAGCAGCCAGGCGAGCGCCACCTGGCCGGGGGCGAGATCCCGTTCGGCGCAGAACGCCTCCCAGCGATCCAGCTGGGCGGCCAGCCCGTCGGAGAGGTCGTGGCGGTCCGCGGCGCCGCGGCGCACCCCGTCGGCCGAGCGACCGCCGAGCTTCCCACCCGCGAGCGGGGACCAGGCGATGACGCCCATCCCGTAGTGCTCCGCGGCCGGGAGCACCTCGAGCTCGATATCCCGGGTGAACAGGTTGTACAGCGACTGCTCCGAGACCAGCCCCAGGGAGTGCCGGGCGCGGGCGGATTCATTCGCCTGGGCGAGGTGCCAGCCGGCGAAGTTCGAAGAGCCGACGTAGGTGATCTTCCCCTGCGCGACCAGCAGATCCATCGCCTGCCAGATCTCGTCCCACGGGGCGGTGCGGTCCACATGGTGCATCTGATAGAGGTCGATGTGGTCGGTCTGCAGGCGGCGCAGCGAGGCATCCACCGCGCGGCGGATGTTCAGGGCGGAGAGCCCGCGATCGTTCTTCCCGGGTCCCATCTCGCCGAACACCTTGGTGGCGAGGACGATCTCCTCGCGCCGGCCGCGCGAGGCGAGCCAGCGGCCGATGATCTCCTCGGTCCAGCCGCGGCGCTCCGTGCCGCCGTAGCCGTTGGCGGTGTCGAAGAAGGTCACCCCCTGGTCGAGGGCACGGTCCATGATCGCGAAAGCATCCTCCTCCGCGGTGTGGGGACCGAAATTCATGGTCCCGAGCACGAGCCGGGAGACGGTCGCGCCGGTGCGGCCGAGCTGGGCGTACTGCATATCGCTGATCACTCCTCGTGGGGCGGTGTCGCCGGGGAGCGCGCAGGGACCGCTGCGGGCAAGCCTATTCCCGGAGGTGGGGGTGCGCCAGGGGGAGTCAGGGGAGGCGTGCGATCGCTTCGGCCGACGCCGCCCAGCGGCCGTCGTCCTGCGGCGGGATCGCGGCGATGCCCATCCACAGGGTGAGGGCGTCGAGCCACCGGGACTCCAGCTCGTCGAGGGGTCGGACGGCCTCGTAACCGGCACGCAGGGCGGAGCGGGCCGGGGCGGGCGTCGGCCCCCAGCCGCGGAAGAGCGTGGCGAGATAGGTGCCTGCCTGCGCGAGGTCGGCGACCCGGTGGTCGAGACGGACGTCGTCGAAGTCCAGCACCGCGGCGACCCGACTGTCCTCGACCAGGATGTTCGCGGCGCGGAAATCGCCGTGGATCGGCTGCGGGGGATCCGAGGGGGCAGGCAGGTCGGCGACGAGCTCCGCCAGGCGGGCGGAGGCTGCGGGCACGCGGCCCGGATCGCGGTCGGTCAGCCAGGTGCTCACCCGGCCCGGAAGCGGGGACGGGGCTTTCGACGAGAGGCCCGCGGTGCCGACGTCCGCGAGCGCACCGTGCAGAGCGGCGAGGCAGGCGCCCGCAGCGTGCACGGAGTCGAGGTCGTCCACATCGAGCCAGGTCCCGCCGACCTCCGGCAGCACCGCGAGGGAGAACGGGAGGGAGGGCCCGTCGACCTCGAGCCGCACGCGCCCGTCGCGGCCCGGCAGCGGGGCCGCGACCGGGATGCCCCGGGAGGCGAGGTCCGTGAGCAGGCGCGTCGTGGTGGCGAGGTGTGCGAACCGCTCCGGCGCGCAGGAGAGCTTGACGATCAGCGGGCCGCGATCGGTGCGCACCCAGGCGATCGCATTGCGGTCGCTGAGCGTGAGGCGCGGGACCTCCTGCACAGCGAGATCCCAGTGCTCGGCGAGCACCGCGGTGAGCCAGCGGGTGGCCCCGTCGGCGCCGTCGAGGCCGAAGCGCTCGTTCAGCGCCTGCTCGGCGTCGGCCGTCTCCCACAGCATGGACAGTCCCAGGCTCAGCATGGACCCACGGTACGGCCACGTCGCCACGGTACGGCCACGTCATGCGCCGTCACACGGGAACAGGGGCGAGAGGCGCGGCGTTGGACGGGCCATGACAACACTGGGAATCATCGGAGCAGGCAACATCGGCAGCCAGGTCGCCCGGGCCGCGATCACGGCGGGGTATGACGTGGTGATCGCGAACTCGCGAGGCCCGGAGACCCTCGAGAACCTCGTGGAGGAGCTCGGTAGGAAGGCCCGCGCCGCCACCGCGGCGGAGGCCGGCGCAGCGGGGGACGTCGTCGTGGTGACGGTCCCGCTGAACGCCCTCGGTCAGGTCCCGGTCGAGCCGCTCGCCGGCAAGATCGTGCTCGACACCAACAACTACTACCACGAGCGCGACGGGCGGATCGAGGCCCTCGACAAGGGCGAGACCACGACCTCGCAGCTGCTCCAGGAGCACCTGCCCACCTCGAAGGTGGTCAAGGCCTTCAATCACATCCGCTCCGCGGACATCACCACCGACACCGCCCCTGCGGGCGCACCGGACAGGCGCGCGCTCGCCGTCTCGAGTGACTTCCCCGAGGCAGTGGAGCTCGCGACGAGGTTCTACGACGAGATCGGCTTCGACGCGGTGGACGTGAGCCCGCTGAGCGAGTCCTGGCGCGTGGAGCGCGATCGCCCCGCCTACGTGGTGCGTCAGACCGCTGCGGAGCTGCGCGAGAACCTCGCGGTCGCGAACCGTCTGCCCTGAGCGGTGTATAAGGGTGGGATGGAAGCGGCGTCGATCGCCTCCTTCGTGCCAGCCCTCAGGCAGCAGGCCGTCGAAGGGGAGGTCGGCTCACTGCTGATCGAGCTCCGCAAGCGTGCGCGCGGAGCGCAGGTCTGTGACGGAGACGTACCGTTGCCGCTGCACCCAGCCGCTTCCACGCCCTGAACGCAGATTGTCCAGCGTGTGCTCGAGCGTGACGTGACCCAGCCGATCTCCGTCTTCGCCTGGGCGGGTCAGGAAGAAGACCTGGCCTCGGGATTTCATGGGGGTGTGGTCCCGACCGGCGGACGGCTTAGAGAAAGGTGCTCCTGACCTGGAATAATACGGGGTGTTGAAGCTCGTATCGATCCGGCGGAAGGAGCACCTTTCAGGTGTCCCACCCTACCTTGTTCTCCTACCCTCGTCCGCGCGTGGACATTGCCGAGGTCCCGGCGGTCTCGCATGCCGGTGCGGTGCTGCTGACCGACACACTCCACTCCACCGGCCTGGCCCATTCGCTGCGCGAAGCGCTGGATCCTTGGACGAAACCGCTGGCCGAGCATCACGCCGCGAAGGTTCTGCTGGACCTTGCGATGACTCTCACGGTGGGCGGGGAGGTCGCTCGGGACACTGACCTGTTGCGGTGCGAGCCGGGCCTGTTCGGGCCCGTCGCCTCGTCCCCGACGATCTCGCGCACGCTCACCACCCTGGCCGAAGACGCCCCGGCAGTGATCGAGGCAATCTCGAGGGCCCGCCGTGCCGCGCGTGAACGAGCCTGGACCCTGGCCGGTGATCACTCCCCGGCCGCGCAGGCCAGCGCGAAGGCCCCGCTGGTCATCGACCTCGACGCCACCCTGATCAACGTCCACAGCGAGAAGGAACAGGCCGCACCGACGTTCAAACGCGGCTTCGGCTACCACCCCCTATGCGCGTTCCTCGACCACGGTCAGGCCGGCACCGGGGAACCCCTCGCCATCGCCCTGCGCCCGGGCAACGCGGGCTCGAACACCGCCAGCGATCACATCACCGTCACTCGCCAGGCTCTCGCCCAGCTCCCACCAGCCCTGCGTGCCCGGGACGGGCGGGGCTCGAAGAAGATCTTGATCCGCACCGACGGGGCCGGCGGCACCAAGGGCTTCATCGACTGGCTGACCACGCAGCGTCTGGGCTACTCGGTCGGGTTCACCCTCCCGGCACACACTCCTGACCTGCTGGAACGTATCGATAGAGCCGATGCGTGGACTCCCGCCTACGACACCGAGGACGACGGGATCCGCGATGGGGCATGGGTCGCGGAGCTGACCGGGCTGCTGGACCTTACAAGCTGGCCAGAGGGGATGCGAGTGATCGTGCGGAAGGAACGACCCCACCCCGGAGCGCAGCTGCGGATCACCGATCACGAGGGCATGCGGATCACCGCGTTCGCGACCAACGCCCCGCGCGGGCAACTGCCCGTCCTCGAGCTGCGTCACCGTCGCCGTGCGCGCTGCGAGGACCGGATCCGGAACGCGAAGGACATGGGACTGATGAAGTTCCCGCTGCAGTCCTTCGCGCAGAACCAGGTCTGGTGCCAGATCGTCCAGCTCGCCTCCGACCTGGTCGCCTGGATGCAAACCATCGCTTTCACCAGTGACGACGCGCGGAAGTGGGAGCCCAAACGACTCCGTGCGCGATTGTTTGAGATTCCCGCGACTCTCGTGCGGCGCTGTCGGCACAAGGTCCTACACCTCGCCCGGCACGCCCCGGAAGCACTCACCGTCTTGACCGGCGTCAACCGGCTCCGCATCGCCGTCGCGCAGACCTGAACCGGCGAGCCCGCTCGTCCCTACGATCCCCAGCACCTTCTCGGGAGTGGAACCCGACCGCCCGCCACGGACACGGCGACAGATCGTCACACCCACATGCCAGAATCAGCAGCTGAACACCGGCAACGACGCCGGTCGCCCCCGCTCACAACCCCGATGAAACATCGAGGCTGGTGCGCCGGACCTCTCCAGTGCGAGGCGAGACCGGCTTTGATGATGTCGGCGAGGCGCTGGTCCTCATCATGGTGGGTCCCTTTGAGGCGACCGATCTCTTCAGGCGTCCAGGTGACGTTGTCGATTCGCTTCAGCACCTTTGGGACCTCAAGTTGAATAGCTTTCTCGGCGTAGAACCCGAGATGGCTAACATTTCGGAAGTAGCGTTCCGGCTGACAAATGTAGACGCCGTGCTCCAGGTAAAAGTGCCAAGCATCCTTGGCCGGTACCACGACCGCGACGGATTCGGCGGCGGGTGGGCGCTCGTCAAGGAGATCGGGCACGCGGGAGGCTCCACGCACCCATGCCTGGAGATTGGGGTCGATCCAGCTGAGGATGTCCATGGCCTGCTCGAAGCGCTCCTCCAGGGGCTGGTCGAAGATCGCTTGGTGGTGCGCGATGCGGTTTCGCAGAATGCGCAACGCCAGCACAGAGGTGTGGACGGACGCACGCACGAAGCCCTTCGGTCGATGGGGAAAAGCATGGACGAGATGCTTGCGGAATAAATTTTCGTATTTCTTGCCGAAGATCGCCTCCCACAGTCCGAATGTCATCGAGGCGAGCACCTTGTCCCGCGACGCGGTGTCCGCCTTCTTCCCGAGGTGCTTGCAGGCCATCTCATGGAATTTGAGGGCATCCTTGTCGAGGAAGGAAGGGCTGGCGAACCACCAGCCAAGAGCCACGTCGACGCGGGCGCTCTCAGCCACCTCCAGCGGCGCGAGGATCTTGTCGACGGAGTTGCGCAGCGCTACTTCGACATGGGCGATCAGTTCGAAGAACCCGGCGGAGATCGCGACATTCCACTCGTAGAGTCGGAGGGCTGATTCATAGTCGTGGTTCGCCGCTACGAGGTACTCCTCGAAGCGCGCCTCGGACACCCACTGCGGAACCCCGGACATCACTCCCCCTGCTGTAAGCACACGGGGGTGATACGATACGTGCATCGCGCTCCAGAGCGGCCTCTGGTCCTTGAGACTAAGCCACTGGGGCGCTTTTTTGTGCGCTCTGACTTCGAAGTCGAGCCCGTTCCTCGGCGCGCGACCGGCCGCCCGGTCTCGGTATGCACGAAGGGCGGATAGATGAGCCGTTGCGAAGCCTCAGGCCTCGTCGAGGCGAGCCCCGATCGGCTCGAGCAGTGCTGCGAGCGCCTCGAGCTGCTCTTCGGAGAGGTCGCCGAGGATCCGGTCGCGGGCGAGCTCGATGTGAGGGGGAGTGGCGCGCAGCCAGGTCAGCCGGCCCTCCCGGGTCAGGTGAACGTTGATCGCGCGGCCGTCGTCGGTGCAAGCGACCTTCTCGACCAGCCCCCGCTTCTGCAGCCGGGTGACGGCCTTCGAGGCCCTCGGCATGGGGGCCAGCGCGGCGTCGGCGAGCTGGCCCATGCGCAGGGTCGTCTCGGGTGCGGCGATCAGGGCCTGGAGGATCGCGTACTCGAAGTTGATGATCCCGGCGTCCGCGGTGAGCTGCTCGTCCAGTCGGGACGGGAGCTTCTGTCCGATGGTGACGAGGGCGCGCCAAGCGCTGCACCAAGGAGAAATGCCATGAGCACCACCCTCGCCGTCATCGGATCCGGCAACGTCGGATCGGCCGTCGCCGCACTTGCCGCCAAGGGCGGGGCGCAGGTCCAGGTCCTGGGCCGCGACCAGGAGAAGGCCACCGCGCTCGCTGCACAGGTCTCCGGCACCGCCGGCGCTGTCGGCGACGCGATCACGGGCGACATCGTCGTCCTCGCCGTCCCCGTCACCGCCTTCGACGAGCTCGTCGCCACCTACGGCGCGCAGCTGGACGGCAAGATCGTCGTGGACGTCACCAACCCCGTCGACTTCACGACCTTCGACTCCCTCACCGCCCCCGCGGACTCCTCGGCCGCCGCTGAGCTGCAGGCGAAGCTCCCCGGCGCTCGCGTCCTCAAGGCCTTCAACACCGTCTTCGCCGGCGTACTGGCCGCCGGTCAGGTGGGCGGCGACGTCCCCGCGACCGTCCTGGTCGCCGGTGACGACGACGCTGCGAAGACCGCGCTGATCGACCTGGTCACCGCCGGTGGCGTCAAGGGCGTCGATGCCGGCTCGCTCAAGCGTGCCCGCGAGATGGAGGCCGTCGGCTTCCTGCAGATGACCCTCGCCGCCCGCGAGATCACCGGCTGGACCGGCGGGTTCGCGCTGCGCAAGTGAGCGTCCGCTGACACGGAGCCGCCCGGGACCCTGGAGTCCCGGGCGGCTCTTCGTGGGTGCTGGGGCGGCTCAGGCCGTCAGCTGCATCGTGGTGATGCAGGTGGCGGAGTCCGGGTGGGTGCTCAGCGGTGCCGTCGCGACCGCGCCGTCGAGCGAGACGGTGAGCGTCAGCTCCTGATCCCGCGGCAACCAGAGGCCGAGGAAGCCGTTGGGGGCGGTGGTGCGCTTCTCGTCGAGCAGGACCGCACCGTCGTCCGCTGTGAGAAGGACCTCGACCGCGACGCTCAGCAGTTCGCCGGTGCAGTGCGAGAGCTCGTGGTGGAAGCAGTCATGCGTCGTCCGTACGAACGGTGCGACGGCGGTGTAGGACTGCCCGGCCGGCAGCGAGAGCGCGGCCTCACGGCCCGAGTCGTCGCTGAGCGCGAGGCGGTCCGGGAGGACCGTGGCCTGCATGCTGTGCGAGCGCTCGTCGAGGGGCAGGGCCTCGAGGTTGTCGATGATCTTGCGGGCGTCGCGCCCGGCGAGGCCGTCCGCACGCAGCAGGCCCTCCAGGGGGTTGCCGGCAGCGGAGTAGTCGGCATCGGGGGAGCCGCCGCAGCCTGCGAGGCCCAGGGAGGCCAGCGCGGTGGTCAGCGCGAAGCCGCCGAGCAGAGCTCTGCGAGAAACGGCTGGGGCGGTGCGCACAGGGCGTTCCTCTCAGGACGACGACAAGTCACTGGGTACGGTACCCCGCCGGCGGGCCTCCCGGGCTGACGGGCCTCCCTGTGGACTGCGCTTGCCTGTTCCCACCCAGCCCCGATCCTGCCCAGCCCCGATCCTGCTCAGCCGCGGGGCAGGCGGTGGCGGCCCGTGGCGATGTACAGCAGCGACATCCCGGCGAGGAACCCGCAGCCCACCAGCAGAGCCGTGTGGTACGCGGGCTCCCACACCATGATCCCGACCGTGAACAGGATGAAGGCGATCGCGAAGAGCTGGCCGTAGGGCCAGAAGGGCACCGGGAACTCGAGCGCTTCGCGCTCGGCGCGGCTCATGCTGCGGCGGGAGGCGACCTGGGCGAGCAGGATCATCAGCCACACGAAGATCGTCGCAAAGGTCGCGAGCGACGCCACGATCGTGAACACCGCCTCGGGCAGTGCGGCGTTGAGGATCACTCCGATCACCAGCACGCCGAGCATCGCGACCGTGGTGACCACGGGGACGCCCCTGACGGTGCGGGAGAGCGCCCGGGGGGCGAGCTTCTGCCGTGCCATCCCGGCGACCACCCGGCCGGCGCCGAACAGGTCCGCGTTGATCGCCGAGAGCGCGGCGGTGATCACCACCAGGTTCAGCAGCGCCGCCGCCCAGTTCACGCCGAGGGTGTCGAAGATCTGCACGAAGGGCGACTCCTCGCCGGTGATCGTGCGCCACGGGTTGATCAGCAGGATCACGCCGATCGCGAGGACGTAGAACAGCAGGATCCGCACCGGGACCGTGTTCACGGCCTTCGGGATCGCGGTGCCGGGATCCTCCGCCTCGGTGCCGGCTACACCGATGATCTCGGTGCCGCCGAAGGCGAACAGCACCAGGATGAAGGCGCTGATCATGCCGCCGGCGCCGTGCGGGAAGAAGCCGCCGTCGGCCGTGAGGTTCGCGAGCGGGTTCCCGCCGCCCGCCGAACCCAGGCCGAACACCAGGATCGCCGCGCCGCCCACGATCATCCCGATCACGGCGGTGACCTTGATGAGCGTGAACACGAACTCGAGCTCCCCGAACCAGCGCACGCTGGCCAGGTTCGCGGCACCCACGATCAGCAGGGTGAGCGCCACCCAGATCCACTGCGCGGTGTCCGGGAACCAGAAGCGCATGTAGATCGCGATCGCGGTGAGGTCCGCGAGGCACACGATGAGCATCTCGAAGGCGAACATCCAGCCGGTGATGTACCCGGCCCAGGGCCCCAGGAAGCGGCGGGTGTACTCGGCGAAGGAGCCGGAGATCGGCATCCGCACCGCCATCTCGCCGAGCGCACGCAGCATGAAGTACACGACCGCGCCGCCGAGCAGATAGACCAGCAGCACCGAGGGGCCGGCCGCCTGGATCGCGCCCGCCGAGCCGTAGAACAGGCCCGTCCCGATCGCGGAGCCGAGCGCGATGAAGTGGAGGTGGCGGGCCTTCAGGCCCGGTCGGCGCCGGGTCGCGGCGGAGGAGGGGGCGTCCTGCGTGGTCGTGCTCATCGTGGGGAATGCTCCGAGGCTGGGGAGGGACTTCTTGTGCAGTTGACACCGTATGGCCGCGGCGGTGCAGGAGGGTACGTGTGTCCGGCCACTCCGACGGCGGTCCCTTCGTCCCGGCAACGTGCAGAAAGCGCTCCTACGCTGGGAGGACATCAGCGCCCCGGCTCGGAGTGCTGAGAGGATGTGGAAGGAACCACTCATGGCACGCACCATCGTCGTCACCGGAGCCGCCTCGGGCATCGGGAAGGCCGCCGCAGCGCAGCTCGAGGCCGCGGGCGACACCGTGATCCGCGTCGACCTGCGCGAGGGCGACGTCACCGGCGACCTCTCGGACCCGGCCCAGATCGACCGCGTCGCCGCCGAGATCGCCGAGCGCACCGGCGGCGTGCTCGACGGGCTCGTCGCCAACGCCGGCGTCTCCGCACCCTCCGAGCTGTCGGTGAAGATCAACTACCTCGGCACCGTGGCCCTCATCGAGGCGCTGCGCCCGCAGCTCGCAAGGGCCGACGCCCCGCGGATCAGCGTCACCAGCTCCGCCGCGACCCTGCAGGGCAACGACCCCGAGCTCGTGGACCTGCTGCTCGCCGGGGACGCCGAGGCCGCGCTCGCCCGCGGCGCCGCGCTCGCCGCCCAGGGCCCGCAGATCGGCTACGCGAACTACTCCAGCTCCAAGCGCGCGATCTCCCGCTGGATCCGCCGCATGGCCCCCACCGCCGAGTACGCGGGCGCCGGGATCGGCCTGAACGGCGTGGGCCCGGGCCAGGTGCGCACCGGCATGACCACCGAGCTCTTCGCGAGCGAGGAGGGTCGGAAGATGGCCGACGACGCGATGCCCGCGCCGTACAACGGCATCGCCGAGGCCGAGCACATCGCCGCCGTCCACGCCTTCCTGGTCTCGGCCGCGAACGCGCGGATGACGGGCCAGGTGCTCTTCGTCGACGGCGGCTTCGACGCGCTGCGACGCGGGGACGACATCTGGCAGAGCGTCTGAGGAACGGCAGAGCTGATGATCGAGGGCCCGGGGCAGTGCCCCGGGCCCTCCTGCGTCCGGGTGGACGACGACCTCGGCCAGGTATATCATTCATGGATGCATCATCGAGTGATGCCGATGGGGAGCGAGGTGGACGATGGCACGCAGGTCCGGTTTCGATACCGGCGAGCTCGCCGACGCCGCAGTGCACGTGCTGCTGGCGCTGGTGCGCCCGCGGCACGGCTACGCGGTCTCGCAGTTCCTCGAAGCGGAGAGCGCCGGGACGGTCGTGGTGGGTCCGGCCTCCCTCTACACGACGCTCAAGAAGCTCAGCGCCGCGGGCTTCATCGAGGAGCTGGACGCGGAGGATGCCCGTCGCACGTACCAGCTCACCGCCGTCGGCCGCGACGTGCTCGAGCGCAACATCGAACGCCGCCGGCAGCTGCTGGCCATGGCGGACAGGATCATGGAGGACTCATGAGCACGACCAGCAGGATGAGCGCAGGCCTGGCCTTCGAGCCCGAGAAGGATCTCGCGATGTTCGCCGAGGAGGCGGCGCAGGGGAGACATCTCGCAGGCGTCGCCCGGCTCGGTCACGGGTGGAAGTTCCGCGAGGGAGAGCCCGAGGACGCGATCTTCGACCTCGCCCACGAGCGCGACCCCGATTCCGACTTCCTCTTCTACTTCAGCGAGGCCGGCTGGGAGCATGTGCTGTCCCTGGGGGACGCGCACGTCTTCAAGGCAGCGCCCGGCACACCGCCCGTCCATTCGGGTGCGGCGAGCCGGGCCGAGGAGCTGCTGCGGGAGCGGAACCGCTACGCCGTCCTGTCGGCCATCGCCCTCGCGATCTTCGTGCTCGTGGGGCTCGGCCTCCGGGCCGTCGACTGGAGCTCCTGGCTGACCGCAGGGATCGCGCTCCTCGCCGTCCTGCCCGTCATCTACACAGTGCTGCCCCTGATCGGCTTCTGGCACCGAGGTGCACGGCTCTTCGAGAAGGCCTGATCGGCCGGCGAAGCGCACGACGGCGCGGCCTGCTCAGGGGGTGACGCGTCGTCCCGGCGCGCGCCGGGCCCAGGTCACGGCCGCGGCGACCGCGATGATGACAGCGGCGATGCCCACGATGTAGCCCGCGACGCCCAGGTAGCCGCCGGGCACCAGGTGCGGGTCGAGGAACGGATAGGGATACCACCAGGGGTCGCCCGTGACCGGGGAGGACACGAGGTTCGCGCGCAGCAGCGTGTAGAGCGCCCAGGCGATCGGGAACGCCGCGGCGATGCCGACGGTCCGCCACGGCAGAGCGCGACGGCGAGGGGCGACCAGTGCGTCCACGAGCAGGAAGACGGGGCCCACCACGTGGAGCACCTCGTTCGTCCAGGCGCCGGCGAGGCCGGTGATCTCCGAGGACCGCAGCAGCAGGTTGTAGACCACCCCGGTGACGATCATGTAGGTGCTCACGCAGACGAACAGGGTCGCCAGCCAGGCCGGCTCGGCCTCCCGGCCGCCCCGGGTCCGCAGCGCCCAGACCGCCCCGAGGGCCAGCGTGACGACGGCGCCGAGGTTCGAGAGGATCGTGAAGTAGCTGAAGTAGTTCGTGATCACCGTGGGGAGCTGGTCCGGCCACAGCTCCTGGGCATTGCCGACCGTGACGATCAGCTGGCGGACGATCGCGGCGAGGCAGAGCAGGGCCACGGCCAGCCGCGCGACGGGCCACAGCCCGGTCATCGCGGCCCGCCGGTGTGCGGCGGACGCCGCTAGAGGGGTTCCATGGGGTCATCCAACCACCGATGTCGAGGGGCGCGCGCGGGCCCCGCCGGAGGGCGGCCGCTCAGCCGGCGAAGCGCACGAAGGTGCGCCCGGGCAGGGTCGTGCCGAACTGCGAGAAGCCGAGCGACTCGTAGAAGGCCCTCTGCCCGGGCTCCTCGTCCGTGATCAGCACGTGCTGGCGGACGTCGCCGTACGGGGCGAAGGCCTCCTGCACGAGCCGCCTCCCGAGGCCCTCGCGCCGGGTGTCGGGATGGACGAGCACGTCCTGGAGGTAGCAGATCGTCGCGCCGTCGCCGACCACGCGGGCGAGGCCCACGAGCCGTCCCGCCCGGCGCGCGACGACCACGCGCAGCGAGCCGGCGAGACCGTTCCTCAGGGTCTCGGGATGGTCGGTGTAGGCGCTCCAGCCCACCGCCTCGTAGAGTGCGACCGTCTCGGCCAGTGCGGGCAGGTCGGAGGCCGCGCAGGCGGTGATCGTGAAGGTCATGGCGCCACCGTAGCTCGAGGTCAGGAGCGGTCCGCACGGCGGGGGTCCGGCTGAACCTCCCCGGCCTCCCCATCGGCCGCAGCGGTCGCCCAGAAGAGGTCGTAGCGGAAGACGGGCTCGTCCTCGGGGGCTGGGTCCTGCGGGGCCTCGGCGCGCGCGGCGCCGGCGGCCTCCGCCTCGGCGAGCAGTGCGGTCAGCCGCGTGCTCAGCTCCTTCGCCTCGGCGCGCGTCATCCGCACTCGGCGATGGCCGAAGCTCGCCGGCCACGGCCGGGGGTCGCCCTCGGCGGGCGGCGGGGTGGCCAGAGCCCTGGAGACGTCGGCGCTGAAGTTCTGCATCATGAGCCCGCCGAGGGCGGGGTCCGGCTGGCCGGTCATGCTCAGGCCGTCGGTGGTCGCCCGCCACGGTCGCTCGCGGCCGTCGGCCGATGGAGTCTGCTCCACCAGGCCCAGCGCCGCCAGGCGCCGCAGGTGATAGCTCATCGCCGACGGGGAGAGGTCCACCAGCTCCGCGGCGGCGGTGCTGGTCAGCGTCCTGCCCGCCCACAGCTCCTGGAGCATCCGCCACCGCGCCGGATGGCTGACCGCGCGCATGCGGTCGTGGTCGTCGAGGTGCAGCGGGGGATCGAGGGCCATGGCGACATCGTAGGCCGGGGGCGCTCTTGCCCCGACGAGTCCTGAAGCATTACCTTCACTTCTATGAAGCACCTGTTTCACGATTTTCGTGGTCGATGAGCGCCGTGCCACCGCCGCTGCGGCGCAACACCCGGTTCCAGCTCCTCTGGGCGGGGTCGGCCTGTGCGACGCTCGGCACCGAGATCAACCGCGTCGCCCTGCCGCTCACGCTGCTCGCCCTCACCGGGAGCGCCGCCCGCGCCGGGCTGGTCGCCGCGGTGCTCACGGCGGCGATGCTGCTCGCGCAGATGCCCGCCGGGATCTGGGTGGACCGGCACGACCGGCGGCAGATCCTGCTGATCGCCCAAGCCGTCCAGGTGCTCAACGCCGCGATCCTGCTCGCAGGCCTGGCCGCGGGCGCGGAGGGGATGGCGGGCTTCGTGCTGTTCGCCGTCGTCGACGGGGTCTGCCAGGCCTTCCTCGGGCCCGCCCGGGAGGTCTCGATCCGTGCCGTCGTCCCGACCGCCCAGCTGCGCGGCGCCTTCGCCCAGGAGGAGGCGCGCTCCCACGCCGGGCGCGTGCTCGGTCCGGCGATCGGCGGCCTGCTGACGGGGATCGGGCTGCTCGCCCCGTACCTCATGATGGCGGCGATCGTCGCCGTGGCCTGGGTGTTCGCCGTGCTCGCGAAGGTGCCGCGACGGCCGGAGCCCGCCGCCGGTGCCTCGCCGGAGGGCGCTGCGGACGGGCCGTCGCGACGGGGCATGCTCGCGGAGTCCGGGGAAGCTCTGCGGTGGCTGCTCGGCCGACGGGGCCTGCGGGAGCTGTCGCTCGTGATCATGGCGATGAACTTCTTCGGCGGCGGCGTCATCCTCGCGCTCATCGTGCACATCGGCTCCCTCGGCGGCACCGCGACGCTCGCCGGCCTCGTGCTCACCGGCATCGGCCTCGGCGGACTGCTCGGGGCATCCGCCGCCGGATGGGTGGCCGGGCGGGTGCGCCCGGGCCGTCTCGCGATCGGTGTCCCTGCGGTGCTCGGCGTGTGCCTGATGCTCGCCGCGCTGCCGCTCGCCCCGTGGTGGCCCTTCTTTCCGATCCTCGCGTTCAGCCTGGTCACGCCGGCGCTGAACGTCGCCTTCAGCGCCGTGACCGCTCAGCTCGTCCCGGCGGAGATGCTGGGCCGGATCGGTTCGCTGCTGACCGTCGCGGGCATGGCACTCTCACCGCTCGGACCGCTGGTCAGCGGCCTGCTCGCAGAGACCCTCGGCGGCGGCTGGGCGCTCGCCGCTGCGGGCGCGGGCTTCGTGCTCACCGCACTGGTGGGAGCCCTCAGCCCGACATTGCGGAGATTCGAGGCGGCGGAGTGACCGGGGCGGCGCATGCTGCGGCCAGGCGCCTCGACCGGCGGTGTCTCCCGGGCGGCCTAGGATCTCGCCGTGCCGGACGCGACTGCGGCCGGCCGGAGAGGTGACGTCATGGCAGGGACCGCGATGAGCATGTGCACCGAGCGTCTGCAGCTCGACGCCCCGTGCGACGAGGACCTGGAGGACCTCCACCGCCTCTACTCCGACGCGCGCACCTGGACCCATCTGCCGAGCGGGCGCTTCGCCGAGCTCTCCACCACCGCTGCGGCGCTCGATCGCTGGCTCGCCGACTGGCGCGAGCACGGTCTCGGGGCCTGGGTGGTGAGGGAGGGCGGCGCCGTCGTCGGGCACGGTGGCTGCGCGGTCCGTCAGGGCGCTTTCTGGAACCTCGGATACCGCTTCGCCCCCGAGGTGCAGGGGCGCGGCCTCGCCACCGAGCTCGCGGGAGCGGCCGTCGAGGTGGCGCGCGCGACGCGCCCCGAGCTGCCGGTGGTGGCCTACCTCCTCGAGCACAATCGCGGCTCCGCCGCCGTGGCCGAGAAGGTCGGGCTCACGCTGCGCCACTGCGGTCCCGATGCGGGCAATCCAGACCCGTCGGCTGTGCGCCTGGTGCTCGCGGACCGTGAGCTCGACGCCCGGGAGCTGGCCGCGACGATGCAGTGATCCTGCGTGCTCGCCGATCGCTCGACGAGGCTCTCGTGGACACCGTCCTCGCGGGACGGCGGCCCGGTCCTGGCTCAGTGCCCGGCGCCGAGCTTGCCGGAGAGGCGCTCGAGCCGCTGCTGGCTCGCCCCGTCCAGGCCGATGATGCGCACCTCCTTGCCGTGCACGGCGTACTTCGACTGCACGGCGTCCAGGGTCGCGACGGTGGAGGCGTCCCAGATGTCAGCCGCCGTGAGGTCGACGATGACGGTCGAGGGATCGCCGGCGTAGTCGAACTGGTGGACCAGGTCGTTGCTCGAGGCCCAGAACAGCTGGCCCGTGACGGCGTAGCGACGGATGTCGATGGTGCCGTCGGCGTCCACGTCGGTCTCCCACACCTTCTCGATCCTCACTAGGTGCGCGACCCTCCGGGCGAACAGGACCATCGCCGTGAGCACACCCAGGATCACGCCGACGGCGAGGTTGTGGGTGAGGACGGTGGCGGCGACGGTGACGAGCATGACCGCGGTCTCCGACCACGGCATCAGGCGCAGCGTGGAGGGGCGGATGCTGTGCCAGTCGAAGGTGCCGACGGAGACCATGATCATCACCGCGACCAGCGCCGCCATCGGGATCAGTCCCACGATGTCACCGAGGGCGACGACCAGGATCAGCAGGAACACGCCGGCCAGGAAGGTGGACAGCCGGGTGCGGGACCCGGACTGCTTCACGTTGATCATGGTCTGGCCGATCATGGCGCAGCCGCCCATGCCGCCGAAGAACCCGGCGACCAGGTTCGCGACGCCCTGGCCCCAGGTCTCGCGGGTCTTGTCCGAGGGGGTGTCGGTGATGTCGTCGACCAGCTTCGCGGTCATCAGCGATTCCATGATCCCCACCAGCGCCATCGCGAGCGCGTAGGGCGCGATGATCTGCAGCGTCTCGAGGGTGAGCGGGACGTCCGGGAAGAACAGCTCCGGCAGCGACTCGGGCAGTTCGCCCTGGTCGGAGACGTTCGGCAACGTCCAGCCGGCGGTCACCGCAGCGAGGGTGAGGAGTGCGATCGCGATCAGCGGCGCCGGCACCACAGAGGTCAGCCGGGGCAGGAGCACCATGATCGCGATGCCGGCCGCGACGAGCGGGTAGACGATCAGCGGGATGTCCTCGCCGATCAGGTGCGGCAGCTGGGCGGTGACGATGAGGATCGCGAGGGCGTTGACGAAGCCGGTCATCACGCTGCGAGGGATGAACCTCATCAGCTTCGCCACCCCGAGCAGGGCGAGCACGATCTGCAGCAGCCCGGCGAGGAGCACGGTGGCGATGAAGTAGTCGAAGCCGTGCTCACGGGCCACCGGGGCGATGACCAGGGCGATCGCGCCGGTCGCGGCGGAGATCATCGCGGGTCGGCCGCCCACGACAGCGATCGTCACCGCCATGGTGAAGGAGGCGAACAGGCCCACCTGCGGTGGGACGCCGGCGATGATCGAGAAGGAGATCGCCTCGGGGATCAGGGCGAGCGCGACCACCAGGCCGCCGAGGATCTCGGTCCTGAGCCGACGAGGGTCGCGCAGGGCGCTGCGCACCGTGGCGGGAGGCTGCTGGGAGTGCTGGGGCTCGCTGTCGACGGCTGCTGCGGCAGAGGGGGTCATCAGTGTCCTCGGGGGAGTGGGGGAGCCCCGGAGGCATGGAACGGTTCCGTGAGGGGCTCGCGATCAAACCTCACGTTACGTGAGAGTTGGTCTCGCCGATAGGGGACGCCCGTCACAGCCGCTCAGGTCTCACCCGCCTGCTGTCGGGTCACGCCCCGGAGGACAGCTCCTGCAGTCGCGCGAGGAACTCGTCGGCCATGGTGACCTTGCGTGCGAGGGACGCACGTCGCTCGAGCGCGGACTCCTCGAACTCGCGGAGCTTCTGCCGAACCTCGGCGGAGGCGCCGGGTCGGATGGCGGCCTCGGTGACCTCGAGCAGTTCCCGCATCTGCTCGAGGGTGAAGTCCAGCGGTTTCATCCGGCGTATCAGCAGGATCCTCTCGACGTCCGCCTCGGAGTAGAGGCGGAACCCTCCCGCGGTGCGTTCCGACGGGGTGATCAGGCCGATCTCGTCGTAGTGGCGCAGAGTGCGCAGGCTGAGATCCGTCCGCTCGGCGACCGCGCCGATATGAAGCAGCCGAGGGTCGTCGTCCTTCTCGCTCATGGAGTCAGTGTGCACCATCTCGCGTCTCAGCCGGCCGGCTGCATCTCGCTCTCGACGACCCACTTGTGGTGGGTCATGGTCATCCCGTCGATCTCGAGGTCGACCATGTAGACGGTCTCCTGCATGGAGCTGTCGATGGTCGCCTCGGCGCCACGGACCACGATGATGCGGGATGGCCGACCCTTCGGAGGGGCCCGCGCTCGCGCCGCCCGCGTCGAGAAGGGCTCGCTACAGGCTGCTGCGCAGCGTCGGGATCCGGGGGAGGTGGGTCCCGGTGATCTGCGGCTCCCAGTCCGGCACGTTCCGCCGGGCCACCTCGATGATCTCCGGCGGGGTGATCACGCCGTACTGCGAGTTCGAGGCGTTGGCGGGCCGGGTGAGCTCGCTGACGTGCTGGGAGGACTCCGTCCCGTCCTTCTGGCGGATCACCGGCCCCCACACGTGCACGGCGTCGACGCGCCAGGCGCCCTCCTGAAATCCCCAACGGATCTCGGCCTTCGCGATCCTGGCGGTGCGAGCCTTCACCTGCATGGGGAAGTCCTCCAGCTGCAGGGCGGTGTAGGCGTGCACGAGGACCTGGGTCGTGGTCCCGACGTGCGAGATGCCTGCGGGAGCATGGTGCGGCTCCGACCGTGCGGGGGAGGGTCCGTCGTGGCCCGGGAGTGCTGTGTCCTCACCCCTGTGATCCGATCGCTCGCGAGAGGCGTAGCCCGATTCGTTCATCTGCGGCAGCCAGTCGGGGGTGTGCGCCAGCGCGGCCTCGACGATCACCTGCGGGGTGGTGAGTCCGTAGCTGTCCTCGGTGCCGTCAGCAGGTTCGGAGCTCGTGCTCAGGGCCCTGCGGGACTCCGCTCCGTTCTTCTTCAGGTGCACGCCGTCGAGCTGCACGAAGCTGATGCGCCACTGTCCGTCCTCGAACTCCCAGTAGACGGTCGCCTCTCTGAGGCGAGCGGGGCGACCGTCCACCTCCGTGGTGACGTCCTCCAGTCGCAACGTGGTGAAGGCTTTGATGTGGACTTCGGTCGTCGTCTCGCCCGCCGTGATCGTCATGTGCTCCCCCTCGGAGTCTCCGGTGCGGGCTTCATCCTGCCTCATGGGGTGGCGGAGATGCAGTCCGTCGGGGCCCCGGACCGCTTCGCCGCGAAGAACGTGAGAGCGGCCTCGAGGTCGCTCTCCGTGAACGCCGGCCACGGGCAGGAGGCGACGTGGAGCTCTGCCGCACTGCTCTGCCACGGGAAGAATCCCGAGGTGCGGCTGTCGCCGCCGGTGCGGATGATCAGGTCGATGTCCTTCACCGGGCCGCCGGCCAGCTGCGCGGTCACGGCAGCGACGGTCAGCTGCTCGACGTCGGCCTCGGGCAGGGCGGAGACGGCGCGCCGCAGCGCCGCGGCCATGTCGGCGCGGGCGTCGTAGCCGATCGCCAGAGTGAGGTGGCCCGGGCGACCGCGGGTCTCCTCCACCGCCTTCCGCAGCGCGCGCTGCGTCGGCCCCGGCAGGAGGCTGAGATCGCCGCTGACGTGGAGCTGCCAGCGCTCTGCGGCGCGCACCCTCTCCGGGATGGTGGTCTCGAGCAGCGCGAAGAGGACGCCGAGCTCACGGGCGTCGCGACGGCGGATGTTGTCGGCGGACAGCACGTAGACGCTGGCGTGCTCGATGCCGCGCGCGGCCAGCCAGCCCAGCAGGCGGGACAGATGCTCGGCGCCGGCCCGGTGCCCGGCGCTCGGGTCGAGGAGGTGCTGAGCGCGTGCCCAGCGGCGGTTGCCATCCATGATGACGCCCACGTGCCGGGGCATCGCCACGGAGCTCGGCGTGAGTCGCGCAGAGACGTCGGGGGCTGTCATGAGTCGATCCTGGAGTCCCGGAGCCCTCCCGGGAAGCGCACGGGCAGGAACGGCGCAGAACCTTCACCGCGCCCGCCCGAGGTGCCGGGACCCCTCAGAGCGCGTAGGAGTACTGCTCGAGGAAGCGCGGAGCGGCTCCGAGCGTGCGGGAGGCGTGGTTCGCCCACGAGGGGTCCCGCAGCATCTCGCGGCCCACCAGCACGGCATCGGCCCGGCCGGAGGAGAGCAGCTCCTCCGCCTGCTCGGCCCGCGCCACGCGGCCGACCGCCGCGACCGGTACCGAGGTGTCCCGGCGCAGTCGCGCCGCATAACGGGTCTGGTAGTCCTCGTCGCGGGGGATCGGGACCACGTCGTTGCCGCCCGAGGAGGCGTCGATCAGATCCACCCCGTGCTCCCCGGCCCAGGCGGCCAGCTGGGCGGACTGCTCGTAGGTCCAGCTCTCGCGCGGGTCCTCGGGGTTCTCCTCGACCCAGTCTGTGGTGGAGATCCGCATCAGCACCGGGAGCTCCTGCGGCCATGCGGCACGGACCGCGTCGACCACCTCGAGCACCAGCCGGGCCCGGCCGGCGAGGTCGCCCCCGTACTCGTCGGTGCGGTGGTTGGTCAGCGGTGAGAGGAAGGAGTGCAGCAGGTAGCCGTGCGCGGCGTGGATCTCCGCGACCTGGAAGCCGGCCTCGAGCGCGCGGCGTGCGGCGTCGCCGAAGGAGCGGACGACCGCGGCGATGTCCTCGCGGCTCATCTCGTGGGGCACCGGGCCGCCCGGGAAGGCGACGGGGCTCGCGCCGTAGGGCATCCAGCCGAGCTCGTCGGTGCCGAGCCAGGCCCCGCCCTCCCAGGGTCGGCCGGTCGAGGCCTTGCGGCCGGCGTGCGCGAGCTGGATGCCTGCGACCGCGCCCTGTGCGCGGATCGCGGCGGCGATGCGTGCGAAGTCCGGGATCTGCGCGTCCTCCCACAGGCCGAGGTCGAAGGGGCTGATGCGTCCCTCGGGGGCCACGCCCGTCGCCTCGAGGATCACCATGCCCGCGCCGCCGGCCGCGCGGGCCGAGTAGTGGGCGAGGTGGAAATCGGTGGGCCGGCCGGCCGATCCGGGCTCGGCCGCCGCGCTGTAGGTGCACATGGGAGACATCCATGCGCGGTTCGGGATCTCGAGGCCGCGGAGCTGGAGCGGGGTGAACAGGGTCGTCACGGGAGGAGCCTCCGGAGGGGTCGACGCTAAGTACGAAGGATGCCGTACTACGAGGACGATAGTACTCTCGGGGGACCCCGCGAGAAGAGACCAGGAGGAGACGGTGCGCACACTGCCCCACCCCGATGCGCAGGAGATCGCCCTGGACCAGGTGCTCTCCGCGCTCGCGGACCCGATCCGCCGCACGATCGTCCGCCAGCTCGCCGGTGGCCACGACGACCAGGCGTGCATCGCCTTCGACCTCCCCGTCTCCAAGTCGACCTCCACCCATCACTTCAGGGTGCTGCGCGAGGCCGGGGTCATCTCCCAGCGCTACCGCGGCACCGCGATCCTGAACTGCCTGCGCGACGAGGACCTCGAGTCCCGGTTCCCCGGCCTGCTGGGTGCGGTGCTCGCGGCGGAGCCTGCGCGACCGGCGGCGCCGTCGGGCGACTCCTGACGCCGAGCCGACCCAGCCGGCCCGGCCTCGCCGAGAGTCGGGCGCGGGGCGCGGATCCGGGCGAGCGCCCCGAGCAGCAGCGCGAGCGCCGCGACGCCGCTGAGCGGTGAGGCGCCCGCGACGAGCAGCAGCCCCAGCCCGGCGAGGCCCAGCGCGATCGCCTGCCCGGTGCGGCGGAGCTCGCCCGTCGGCCGCACCGCACGTACCCGCTCGAGCGGGCCGAAGAGCCGGGCCGCCGTCGCCGTGAGCACGATCGAGGCGAGCAGCCACTGCGGCCGGTCCAGCCACCACTGGAGGCTCGAGGGCTCCGGCAGGGTGAGCGCGCCCCAGTGCGCGAGGAGCAGCGTCCCGCCCGCGAGGAGCAGCAGCGCCGAGAGGTTCCACAGGTAGAAGGTCATCGTGCGGGCGGTGACGAAGCCGGTCACGGCCGCGATGTGCGGACGCTCCGCGAGCTCGCGGAGCCGGGGCCGCAGCAGGGAGAGCGCAAGGGTCTGCGCCGCGCCGAGCACCAGCAGGGCGGTGGTGGGCGGGTTCAGGTGCGCGATGAGGTCGGGGGACCAGAGCCCGCTCGCGAAGGCGGCGAGCAGAGCGGTCACGGCCGCTCCCGCGCCCAGCAGCCGGGCGCGGCGGGAGAGGGCCTCGATGCGCCCGTCGGCCAGCAGGAAGCCCGCCTGCTGGAGCGCGAGCCAGACGAAGGCGAGGTTCGCGTACCCGACCGCGTCGATCCCCGTCTCCGCGCGCAGCACGTCCACGATCACCGCGCCGCCGGCCAGGGCGAGCAGCGAGGGCCAGGGCGCCCGCTCATGCGCCCGCAGCAGCGCCGGCAGCAGCGCCTGGGCGCCGAGAAACACCGCGAGGAACCACAGCGGCTCGCGCCAGCGCAGCCCCGCCTCGCCGAGCAGCTCGTCGGGGACGCCGAGGGCGGGCAGTGCGGCGAGGGCCAGAGCGACCGCGGCGATCGGGGCGAGGGCCGGCAGCAGCAGGCGATGCACGCGGGCCGTGACGAAGTCCGTCGCGGAGCCTCCGCGCTCCCGCAGCCGGCGGTGCGCGATGGCGCCGGCGAAGCCGCTGACCACGAAGAACAGCGGCATCACCTGCAGCAGCCAGGTCAGCGGCGGATACCAGGCCGCACCGCGGGTCGCGTACTCGAGCACCGGCCCGGCCGCGCCGGCGGTGACCGCGACCTGGAGCCCGTGGACGAGCATCACGGCCAGCACGCACAGCGCGCGGACCAGGTCGATGCCGCGATCGCGGTGCGAGGGGGCAGGGGTGCGGGCGGGGACGTGCGCGCGGCGCGGGGGCGCGAGATCGATGACGGCCATGGGGCTCCTCCTCGGGTGATGCCGAGGACGCTATGGACGAGGTGCCCCCTGCCGCGTCGCGCGCAGGTGCCGGCAGGGGTGGTCCCTCCGAGCGATCAGCTCAGCGGCGAGACCGGCGCCGCCCCAGCCGTCGGATGACGACCCGTCGGGAGGTGTTCCACGATTCGATGCTGGCTAGAGTCTCCGCCATGGATCTCTCTGCATTCGCCGCCCTGACCCCTGGACCCGCCTCCAACCCGCAGGGTGGCACGCTCACCCTCAGCGTCCACGAGCTCGGTGTCCTCCGAGTGCACTCCGGTCGCCTCGAGGTCGCTGATCCGTTCACCCGTCTGGGAGAGGGCCGGGTGATCGAGGTGTCCCCGGGCGCGTATCCGGTCAGTGTCACGGTGGCCGATGTCTCCGATGCCCAGGACGGCAGCCACCTGCGCGAGGCCTATCTCAGCGTGGTGCTGGCCGACGGTGCGGAGAGGAGCCGCGAGCTGGTCGACGACGCCGAGGTGTTCGTCGATTCCGGTGCCGTCTCCTTCGCCGACCGGGACTCCGTGGAGCGCCTCCTGCCGAAGGATGCCGAGGACCTCGAGGAGCTCTTCGACTCCGGCCGACCGGACAGCTGGTTCACTCTCATGGACGATCCCGAGCATCTGCTGGACGGCACGGCGAACATCATCCTTCCGGGCGCCCAGCACGGGGAGAACGTCATCCTGAGCCATTCCGGATGGGGCGATGGCGTCTACCCCGTCATCCGAGGGCTCGACGAGCGGGGAGGAACGGTCGCCCTCCACATCGATCTCGGCGTGGTGGGCCCCGTGAGGGAACGTCCCGACAGCTCCGAGACGCCGCAGCCTGCAGGTCCGCTGACGGCTCATCTGCTGCTGGACCATCACCCGGCTCACCTCGGCGAGGTGCTGGAGGCCGTCCTGCCCCATCGCGCCCGCGAGCTCACCCGGACGGGGAGCACTGCGGCCGTCTTCGAGACCGCGCACGATGTCATGATGCACATGGGAGTCGCGGGCCGGATCGAGGACCCGGCCCTGCTCCGCGACGCTGCCTGCTCCGACGACAGCGCTGACCTGGTCGAGCGGATCGCTGCACATCGAGGAGCCCTCTCCATCGGCCCGCATTCCGGGGATGATCCGCTGAGCGCGGTCCTCAGCTTCGTCGTCATGCTCGCCGAGGTGCCCCTCCCCATCGCCGTCTGGATCCCGGCGCAGCGCCTCGTGCTCACTCCCGAGCAGTTCATCAGGGATCTCGAGGCGAATGTTCCCCTGGCCTTCCGCGTCCGGCCCGTGGAGGAGGCGGAGACTCCGACGGTCATCACGCGGGGCTTCGCCGCTCTGGGAGGCCGCGAGGTCATCTACTCGGACCCCGGCATGTCGATCACCCGGATGGCCAAGCGTCTCGGGGCGATCGTCGGAGATCTGCGGACGAAGCGGATCGGCGATGTGCCGCAGGCGGGTGCCGAGGCGCGGTTCCTGATCACTGGGTACCAGCTCCAGCCCGCACAGATCCAGGTCGATGGCGCGGACGTGCTCGAGATGGTGGCCCAGAACGGGAGGACGCGAGGGCTCTCCGGCCGGAAGAAGTGACGGCGCCGCTCACCGGGCAGTCCCTCCGAGCGATCAGCTCAGCGGCGAGACCAGGCCGTTGTCATAGGCGAGGATCACCAGCTGCACCCGGTCGCGCACGCCGAGCTTGGTGAGCAGGCGCCCCACATGGGTCTTCACCGTGTGGTCGGAGATGAACAGCCCCTCACCGACCTCCTTGTTGGAGCGGCCCTCGGCGATGAGCATCAGGACCTCCCGCTCGCGGTCGGTGAGCTGGGCCAGGAGCGCCGCATCGCGCGGGGCGCGCGGCCGACGGGCGGCGAACTGCTCGATCATCCTCCGCGTGATCCCGGGCGAGAGCAGCGCGTCACCGGCGGCGACCACCCGCACCGCGTGGACCAGCTCCTCGGGTGTCGCGTCCTTGAGCAGGAAGCCGCTCGCCCCGGCCTGCAGGGCGTCGTGGACGTAGTCGTCGATGTCGAAGGTGGTGAGCATGAGGATCCGCGGCGGCGGGGAGGCGGGGAAGTCGGGTGCCCCGATGCGCCGCGTCGCCTCGATCCCGTCCATCTCCGGCATGCGCACGTCCATGAGCACCACGTCCGGGCGCAGCCGTGCCGCCTGCGCGACGGCCTCCCTGCCCGTGGTGGCCTGGCCGACCACGCGCACATCGGACTGGGCGTCGAGCAGGGCCGCGAAGCCCGCCCGCACCATGGCGGCGTCGTCGGCGAGCAGGACGGAGATCGTCATGCGGGCTCCTGGGGGTGATCGGTGAGCGGAAGGACTGCGGTGACGGTCCAGCCCCCGTCCGGGTCGGGCCCGTGCCGGAGGGTTCCTGCCAGCTGCGAGACGCGCTCCTGCATGCCGCGCAACCCGTTGCCGGAACCTCGAGGGGCGGAGGTCGCCGCGGCGGGGACCCTCTCATTGTGCACGCGGAGCATCACGGCGCCGGGTTCGAAGACCACCTGCAGGTCGATCGGTGCGCCGGGCGCGTGCCGCACCGCGTTGCTCAGCGCCTCCTGCGTCACGCGGTAGGCGGCCAGGTCCACGGAGGCGGGCACCGGCTCCGGCACCTCGTCCAGGTGCAGCTCCAGCTCCGCGCCCGCGCGGCGGAAGCCCTCCACCAGCTCGGGGATCTCGGCCACGCCCTGCAGCGGCGCGAGCGGCGGGGTGTGGTCCTCCGTGCGCAGCACCCCCAGCAGGCGGCGCATCTCCTCGAGGGAGCCGCGGGCGCTGCGGGCGATGTCGTCGAACTCCGCGGCGGCCTCGGGGGAGAGGTCCGGGATCCGGTAGCGGGCGGTGGAGGCCTGCACCTGGGTCAGGGCGGTGCTGTGCGCGACCACGTCGTGCAGCTCGCGGGCGATGCGGGTGCGCTCCTCGACCAGCAGCCGACGCGAGTGCTCCGCGGCGGAGACCTCTCGCTCGCGGTGCAGCTCCTCGCCCACGCGCAGCCTGCTGCCCAGAAGCACCGCCACCAGGGACGCCGCCGCGCTGAGCGAGGCTGCGACGATGAGATCCGTACCGGCCGCCTCCGCCCGCCCCAGCAGCGGTGCGCTCAGCAGCGGGCCAAGGTGCCCGATCGCGAGCGGTGCCGCTCCTGCCTTCCAGCCGTGCAGCGTGGTGATGACCAGCACGAACAATGTGAAGGCGATCATCGCGGGCACCGACCACGGCCACGGCCAGGACGAGGGTCCGTCGCCGAGAGACACCAGCGGCAGGATCCAGGCTGGGAGGCAGGCGAGGACGCTCGCGGTGCGAGGGCGGGGGACGGCCAGCAGGGGCGCGGCGACCAGTGCGGCGCCGAGTGGCAGGGCGAGCACGACGGGGGTGCCGTATCCGTTGGCGTGGATCGGCACCAGCACGCAGAACAGCGCCAGTGCGGCGACCCCCAGCACGATCATCACCGCGGTCCGTCGCCGGAGGAGTTCCGCGGGGGAGGGGGCGGCGGGAGCGATGCCGTCGGCGCCCGCAGAGGGAGCGGTCACGGCGGTCACGGAGCGTTTCACGGCTCGATGCTAGGACGGCGATACGCCGTGCGCATCGCTCGGAAGTACCGTTCCGCGGGGTGCGACCCCGACCTTCGGACGGTCCCTGGCCTCAGCTCTGCATCGAGCGCGGCGTCAGGGCGTCGCGAGGTCGAGCAGGGAGGCCTCGAGCCGCTCGCGGTCGCTGTCGTCGAGGATCGCGCCCCACAGCGGGGCGCTGATGCTCCCGTCGGACGCCGCGATCACCAGGCGCACCACGGCGGGATCGAGCCCGTCGGCATGGAGCTCCTCGCGCCACTGCGTCGCGTCCTGCTGGGCGAGCTCGGCGAGTCCCGGCTCGAACATGAGGTGGGAGGCCAGGGCGATGGAATCGCGCAGCCGGTGGACGTCGCCCGCGTCGGCGAAGCTCACACGGACGTAGGCGCGGGTGAGCCGGCCGGGGGAGGGGGGCTCCGTGGCCGCGCTCGCGTGGACCTGATCCCGGAACTGGGCCATGAGGTCGCTTGCCAGGGTGTGCAGGAGCGCCTCCTTGCTGGGGAAGTGGTAGAGCAGGCCCCCCTTGGAGATGCCCGCCTCGGCGGCGATCTCGGAGACCGGCACCGCCGTGCCCTTCCGGCCCACCAGGCGGATGGCGGTGTCGAGGATCAGTCGCCTGGTGTCCTCCGCGCTGCGCCCTGCTGTGCGTGCCATGGCTCCAGTCTCCCTGATCCTCGCCGCGCCCGCCTCAGCGGGCGGCGGAGGCGGTGGCCCGGGTGTCGGGGATGAGGGCGAAGGCGACGACCGCCGAGACCACCATGACCCCCGCGGCGATCAGCGTGGTCACCTGCATCGCGGAGACGAAGGCGTGCTCGGCGGCCGCGAGGGCGGCGGCGTGGTCGGCGAGGACGGCCGACGCCGAGGACAGCGAGTCCTGCGCCCTCGTCGCCGTCGCGCCGGTGACATCCGGGGGGAGCGTGAGGCCGGAGCGGTAGAGCACGGTCATGACGGATCCCAGCACGGCGATGCCGAGGGCCACGCCCAGCTCGTAGGCCGTCTCCGACACCGATGCGGCGGCCCCGGCCTTCGCCGGACGCACCGCGGAGACGACGGCGTCCACGCTGAGCGTCTCGGCGATCCCGATGCCGAGCCCCAGGGGGACGAGTGCGAGCAGCACCCAGCCCAGCTGTTCGCTGCTCTCGAGCACTGCGAGCAGGCCGAGCCCCGCCGCCCCCGTCAGCAGCGCGAGGGCGATCGCTCGGCCGCGGCCCAGTCGTGCGAGCAGGAATCCCACGAGCAGCACTGCCGCCATGGACGCGAGAGCGACGGGCAGCTGCGCGATGCCGGCCTGGAGCGGGCTGAGGTGGCGGGCCAGCTGCAGGTACTGGGAGAAGAAGAACAGCACGCCGCTGAGCGCGAAGACGGAGGTGAAGTTGACCAGCACCGCGCCGCTGAAGGCGGCGTTGCGGAACAGATCCACCTCGATCATGGGCGAGTCGACATGGCGCTGGCGGCGCACGAAGAGCACGCCCCCGAGGATCCCTGCGGCGATCGCGAGGAGGGTGCCGACGCCGGCGCTCCCGCCGGCGATCTGCTTGACGGTGAGGACGAACGGGATGATCGCCATCATCGACAGGGCGCTGGAGACGAGGTCGAAGCGTCCCGGCGAGGGGTTGCGGGACTCCGGCAGCAGCCACCCGCCGGCGATCAGCACCGCCGCGATGACGGGGAGGTTGATGAGGAACACCGAGCCCCACCAGAAGCTCTCCAGCAGCGCCCCGCCCACCACGGGGCCGAGGGCGATCCCGCTGGCCGCTGCGGCGGACCACAGCGCGATCGCCCGGGTCCGCTCGGCGGGGTCGGTGAAGATGCTGCGGATCAGCGACAGCGTCGAGGGCATGATCGTGGCCCCGGCGATCCCCAGCAGCAGCCGCGCGGCGATGAGCACCTCGGCCGACGGAGCGAACGCTGCGAGGACGGAGGCCGCCCCGAAGGCGGTCGCGCCGAGCAGCAGCAGCCGCTTGCGCCCGATGCGGTCCGCGAGGTTGCCCATCGTGACCAGCAGCCCTGCCAGGGCGAGGGAGTAGATGTCCCCGATCCACAGCACCTGGGTGGCCGTGGGGGAGAGATCCGCCGTGAGGGCGGGCACGGCGAGATAGAGCACCGTCGCGTCGATGGCGAGCAGCAGCACAGCCCCCACCAGGACGGCCAGGGCGGCCCAGCGGCGCCGGGGGCTCATCGTGTCGGTCATCGGTACTCCTCAGAACTGAACCGTCGCGTCGGTACAGTTTCAAGGTCGTCGTGAACGACGGTCAAGGCGGTGCGGCCCGCGCCACACTCCGTCCCGCACAGCCGAGCGTCCGAGGTACCCACCCGACGTCGAGCTCAGCTCCGCCCATCGGACGCGGACCCGGCGGCGTCGTCCGCCGAAAGTCGGTTCACCGGCCCCTGCGCTCCTTGCGATCCTGGCACCACCCGCAACGAGAGGAAGCAGACCATGACCGAGAGTTCGAGAAGGTTCATGACCATGGCGGCCATCGCCGGAGCGCTCATCGCGGGCGTGCTCGCCCTCGTGATGCTCCTCGGCGATCAGCCGCTCGTGGGTGCAGGTCTCGCGGTGATCGCGATCGCCTCGCTCGGCACGCTGCCCCTCGCACGCCGCGGCAATCGCGCCGGCAGCTGAGCGACGCCCGCCTCGGCGGAGAAGGTGCCCGCGCGGGGTGTCGAGCACGCCGGGAGCCCTCATGGCAACAGCCGGGCCCTCCTTGTCCTGGTCAGGCCCGACGGCGCATAGTGGAGCCATGAGCGAGCCGAATGCGACGACGCAGCCCACGATCCACCCGATCCCCGACGGGCTGGCCGAACGTGCCGCCCTCCTCGGCGGCCCGGGCGGTGCGCTCACCGACGAGCAGATCACCGGCTTCGTCGCCGAGCAGCTCGCCGGGCAGGACCTCGAGGGCAGGAGCGTCTGCCTGATCATCCCGGACGGCACCCGCTCCGTCCCGCTGCCCAAGGTGCTGCCCGCGATCCACGACGCGCTCTCCGGCCGCGCCAGCTCCGTCACCGTGCTGATCGCGCTGGGCACCCACGCCGCGATGAGCGAGGCGGCGATCGACACCCTGCTCGGCGCCACCGAGCGCGGCGCGAAGGCCACCTACCCCGAGTGGACCGTCGTCAACCATGCCTGGGACGACCCCACCCAGATCGCCGACCTCGGCGAGATCTCCGCCGAGCAGATCGCCGAGCTCACCGGTGGCCTGCTCACCGACATCCCGATGCGGGTGCAGATCAACAAGCTGGTCGTCGAGAGCGACGTCAACCTGATCGCCGGACCCGTCTTCCCGCACGAGGTGGTCGGCTTCTCCGGCGGCAACAAGTACTTCTTCCCCGGCTGCTCGGTGCATGACGTCATCGACATCTCCCACTGGGTGGGCGCGCTGATCACCGCCAGCCGCATCATCGGCACCCTCGGCATCACCCCGGTGCGCCAGCTGATCGACGCCGCGAGCGAGCTCATCGACGCCGAGAAGCTCGCGTTCACCATGGATGTCGTCTCCGGCGGGCAGGACCTCAACGCCATCGCCTTCGGCGATCCGCAGGCCGCCTGGGCCGCGATGGCGAAGATCTCCGCGCAGACCCACATCACCTACGTCGACAAGCCGTACAAGCGGATCGTCGCGCTGGTCCCGGAGATGTACGACGACATGTGGACCGGCGCGAAGGGCTTCTACAAGTCCGAGCCCGTCTGCGCCGACGGTGGCGACGTGATCATCTACGCCCCGCACATCACCGAGGTCGCCGCGATGCACCCCGGCATCCGCGAGATCGGCTATCACAACATCGAGTACTTCACGAAGCAGTGGGACCGGTTCAAGGACCACCCCTGGGGCGAGCTCGCCCACTCCACCCACGTCACGGGCCTGGGCACCTACGACCCCGAGACGGGGGAGGAGAAGCAGCGGGTGAACCGCTACTTCGCGACCTCCATCTCGAAGGAGGAGTGCGAGGTCTACAACGTGCTCCACATGGATCCCGCCTCCCTCGACATCGAGGCGCTGCGCAACGACCCCGACACCCTCGTCATCGACCACGCCGGCGAGGTGCTCTTCCGCCTCGCCTCCGAGCGCGACGGCGCGGCAGGGCAGGACAAGTGACCACCACCCACCAGCGCACCGCCCCGTCGGCCCCCCGCTCGCTGTTCTCCCCCGGGCACCCCGGCTTCGAGGTCACCGCCATGACCCCGGATGCCCTGACCGGTGAGGCGCTCGCGCTCGCCGATGCGGTCTCCGCCGAGCTCGCCGGCGTGCAGCGCCTCGGCGTGGCCTACTCCGGCGGCGTGGACTCCGCGACCCTGCTCGCCCTCGCCATCCGGGCGCTCGGCGCCGAGAACGTCGTCGCGCTGCTCGGCGTCTCCCCCTCGCTCGCCCGCCGCGAACGACGCCTCGCCCACCAGGTCGCCGCGGTGATCGGGGCTGAGGTGGTCGAGGTCCACACCCACGAGGGCGAGAACCCCGAGTACCAGAAGAATGACGGCACGCGCTGCTTCCACTGCAAGGACGAGCTGTTCACCCGCATCGGCGACGAGGTCGTGGATGCGCAGCAGCTCGACGCGGTCGCCTACGGCGAGAATGCCGACGACGCCACCCGCCATGACCGCCCCGGCGCCGGCGCCGCCACCCGCCACCGGGTGCTGCGCCCGCTGTCCGTCGTCGGCATGACGAAGCAGCAGGTCAGAGAAGTCGCACGCGGCTTCTCTCTGCCGGTCGCGGACAAGCCCGCCGCGCCCTGCCTCGCCTCCCGGATCCCCTTCGGACAGGAGGTCACCCCCGAGAAGCTGCGCCAGATCGACGATCTCGAGGACGCCGTCTACGAACAGGGCTTCAGCGACTGCCGGGTGCGCCATCACGGCGCCGTGGGCCGCATCGAGCTGCCCACCGGCGAGCTCGCCCGCGCCATGGAGCCGGGCATCCGCGCGGCCCTCGTCGCCGCCGGCAAGGAGACCGGCTTCCAGCACGTCACGATCGACCTCGACGGCATCCGCTCGGGCCTGTTCTCCCTCCAGATCGTGGGCAAGGGCGGGCGTGGCTGAGGCCGCAGCGGGCCCGCGCGACCCGGCGGCGGCCGACGGGCCAGCAGCGGCCGACGGGAAGATCGACGGCTTCCTCGACCTCGACCTCGACCGTGCCCGGCGCCGCGGGGCGCCCGAGGCGGTGCTGTGCGATGCCAAGAGCGTCCAGCAGGTCGCCGCGATCGCGGCGGAGTACGCGCGGCTGGACGCCGAGGGCCATGACGGGCTCGGGCCGGTGCTGTTCACCCGCGCCGATGCCGCGCGCGCCGAGGCGATCCTCGCCGCGCTGCCCGGGGCCTTCCATGACGCCGAGGCGCGGCTGCTGGCCTGGCCGTCCGCACCCCCGGAGCCGACGGGAGGCCTGGTCATCGTGGCCTGCGCCGGGACCAGCGACCTGCCGGTCGCCCGCGAGGCGGAGCTGACAGCCCGTTACCTCGGCCGCCCTACGCGGCTGATCGCCGACATCGGCATCGCGGGCTTGCATCGCCTGCAGTCGCGCCTGCCGGAGCTGCGCGAAGCGGCCTGCGTGGTCGTCGCCGCCGGCATGGACGGCGCGCTGCCCACGGTGGTCGCCGGGCAGATCAGTGCGCCCGTGGTCGCCCTGCCCACCTCCGTCGGCTACGGCGTCGCCAGCGGCGGGGTCACCGCCGCGCTCACCATGCTCTCGGCCTGCGCCCCCGGCATCGGCGTGGTCAACATCGACAACGGCTACGGCGCCGGACACCTCGCCGCCCAGATCGCCCGCTGGGCCCCGGCCGCGGGGGAATGACGGTGAGGATCCCGTCAGTGCCGCGCGGTCAGTGCCACCGCGCGAGCGACTCGGCGGTCTCCTGGACTGACGAGGATCCGGTGGCCACTGCGATCACGAGGTCATAGGCCTCATCGTCCGGTGCCTCGAGCGCGATTCCGTTGACACCGTAGAACACCACGACCCCGAGCCACCCCAGCCGCTTGTTCCCATCGAGAAGGGAGTGGTTGCGCACCAGCGACTCCAAGAGTGCGGCGGCCTTCAGGTCGATGGTGGGATAGGCCTCCCGTCCCCAGAGGCTGGTGGTGGGGCGGTGGGCGGCCGAATCCAGCAGCCCAAGCTCCCGCACCGGCCCCACCTGCAGGTCATCGATGAGGGAGAGCAGATCTTCTGTGCTGAGGAAGACGGTCACTGCGCGAGGCGGTCGAGCAGGTCGGCATACCGGGCCCGGCCCTGAGCGGAGAGCTCACCGACGAGCTGCTGGTGCCCTCGGCGGGCCGCTGCCTCGCGGATCGCGCGCACGGTTGCTTCCTGACGGCTGACCCCATCTCGCTCGGCCAGCTCTGCCAGGATCCGCTCATCAGCGTCCGTCAGACGCAGTGTCATTGCCATGCATGACATGGTATCACTGTGGTATCACCCCGGGCGAGGTTGCGGTGACGTTGGGCTCGAAGGGGCGCCTGACACTTGCGTCATCGCACCATCCGAACGGTAAAGTAAGTGGATGATGGCTTCCGTTCCCCGGTCGGCCCGCCCTGCGCACCGGCCCTCCGCCCGCGAGGCGATGCTCGATGCCGCCGAGGCGCACCTCAGCGCGGACGGCACCCTGACCCTCGACTCCGCCGCCCGCGCCGCGGGAGTCAGCAAGCCCGGGCTGATGTACCACTTCCCCACCAAGGAGCAGCTGCTCGCCGCGATCCTCGACCACATGGCCGCCCGCTACGAGCGCGGAATGGCGGCGGCGGTCGCCGAGCTCTCAAGGGATGCCGAACTCCCGAAGCGTGAAGCGCCCGGCCCCGCCGTGAACTCGATCTTCGCCGACGCTCCCGCGACTCAGCGCGTCCTGGCCTACTTGGACTGGGCCTGCACGGCACCGCTCAGCGCTTCTGACCTGGTGATCTTCGCGGACCCTCGCCTCCGTGTCAGCCTCACCGAGCGGTGGCAGGAGCAGATCGTCCGCTGGTTCCACGTTCCCGCGGGAACGCCGGCGGACGAGCGGGCACCGCTGCTGGCGGTGCGGCTGATGGCCGACGGCATCTGGTTCGACCGCGCCGCCGGGTTGCTCGAGACCGATGACGAACAGGCCGCTGCGCTGCACGAGCTCGCCGTGGGTCTGCTGGGCGGTGAGGCATGAGCCCCTGGCTGCTGCTGCTCGGAGCAATCCTCAGCGAGGTGACCGCGACCCTCGCCCTGCGCGGCGCCCTGGACCGCCCGGCCCTCTACGTCGTGGTCGTGACCGGCTACGCGATCTCCTTCGTCCTGCTCGCCCAGGTGCTTCGGCGCGGTATGGGCCTCGGCGTCGCCTACGGGATCTGGGGCGCCTGCGGGGTGGTGTTCACCGCGGCCCTCTCCGCAGTGCTCTTCGGTGAGGCGTTCACGGCGCTCAAGGTCAGCGGCATTGTGCTGATCGCCGCCGGGGTGGTGGTCGTCGAGCTCGGCTCCCAGCGGGCCCGGCGCGCAGAGGCGGCGGTCTCAGAGGAGGCGGTCTCATGAGCTGGCTGCTGCTGGGCGGGGCGATCCTCTCCGAGGTCGCCTCGACCCTCTCCCTGCGCGTCGCCGCCGGCGGCCGACGGGCCTGGTACGCCCCGGTGATCCTCGGATACCTCATCGCCTTCGCACTGCTCTCCGGAGCGCTGCAGGCGGGAATGCCGCTCGGGGTGGCCTATGGCATCTGGGCCGCCGCCGGGATCGTGCTCACCGCTCTGCTCTCCCGGGCGCTGTTCCGCGAGGCGCTCACCCCGATGATGCTCGCCGGGATGGGACTGATCGCGGCCGGGGTGCTGCTCGTCGAGCTGGGCAGCGCGGGCTGACGCCCGCTGGGCGCCGTCGGCCCGCCGTTCTGGCACAGTGGCCGACGAGGCATTGCCCAGCCGCGCTGGGGTCCGGTCCCGCTGCCCGGGGCGCTGCGTGCGCTGACAGGTTGCCGCTGGTTGCCCCTGGTCGGGGTAGGATCAACCGGCAGACAGCAGGCGCAGGTGCCCCGTCCGGAGCACGGTCGGGGTCGGTATGCGCCTCAGCAGACAGGCAACGCCGAGCAGGCGGGGACGGAGCCGGCCAGGTGGCGGACAAGCGCGTGACGATCTATGACGTCGCAAAAACCGCAGGTGTCGCCCCGTCCACGGTCTCCCGTGCCTTCTCGAGGCCCGGCAGGGTCAGCGCCACCACCCACGCCACCGTGATGGCCGCCGCCAAGGAGCTCGGCTACCGCACCAGCGCCCCCGCCGCCCAGGAGCGGGGCCATCGCCACCACCGCCTCGGCATCGAGGTCCCCGACCTCACCAACCCCTACTTCGCCGAGCTCGTCTCCGGCATGCAGGAGGCCGCGCATGAGCAGGAGTTCCTGCTGCTCCTGCTCGACACCGTGGAGGATGAGGCGCGCGAACGCACGAGCCTCGAGAGCGCCGTCAACGTGGTCGACGGCATCGTGCTCGCCGGCACCCGCCTCTCCGACGCCACCCTCAACCACCTCACCAAGCGCATCCCCGTGGTGGTGCTGAACCGCCGCGTCGCCGGCCTGGATTCGGTCACCCCGGACTATGAGCACGGGATGGGCCAGGCCATGGCGCACCTCGCCGAGAACGGGTCCCGCACCGTCACCTACGTGGCCGGTCCGGTGAACTCCTGGTCCGACGGGGAGCGCTGGCGGGCCGCCCGCGTCGCCGCCCGCCAGCACGGGCTGCAGGTGCAGCGCCATGGTCCCTTCGCGCCGACCACGACTGGCGGGGAGCAGGCCTTCGAGGAGCTGCGCGACTCCCTTCCCCACGCGGTGATCTGCTACAACGACCTGGTCGCCTTCGGATTCCTGGTCTCCGCGCTGCGCGCCGGGATCCGGGTGCCCGGGCAGCTGTCGGTGATGGGACATGACGACATCCAGCTCTCGCGACTGGTGGGCGGTGGTCTCACCACCGTGGTCAGCCCCAAGCGGGCGCAGGGTCGGGCCGCGGTGGAGCGCCTGGTGCGTCGGATCGAGAACCCGTCGGCGCATCGCGCCCCGGTCGAGGGCTCCCTGCCGGTGCGGCTGGTGCCGCGGGGCAGCACCGGGCCTCGCGAAGCAGGTGCCTGAGCTCCGCGGAGCAGGTGCTGGCGCCCTTTCGCGCCGGGCGATCGTGCACCGCGAGGTCGGCAACCGGTGACAACCCTCGGCACTCTTCGCCCACCCTTGCCAAGATGGCGGCATGAGCAACGACGCCTTCGTGCCGCACCCTGACAGACTCTTCCCCGCCGACCCCGCTGTGCGCGAGATCGCTCGTGGGCTCTACGAGCTCGAGAAGGACCAGCCGATCGTCTCGCCCCACGGGCACGTCGACCCCCGGCTGCTCCTCGACAACGAGCCGTGGCGCGACCCTACCTCGCTGTTCATCACCCCTGACCACTACGTCAACCGCCTGATGCACGCCCGTGGCGTGGACCTCGCGGACCTCGGCGTGGGCCAGGGCCCGCTCGACGAGAAGGCCTCCCGCAAGGCCTGGCACCTGCTGGCCGAGCACTGGCACGCCTACGTCGGCACCCCCTCCCGCTACTGGATCGAGCACGTGTTCCACGAGGTCTTCGGCCTCGAGACGGTGCTGAACCCGCGCACCGCCGACGCGATGTATGACGCGATCGCCGAGAAGCTCACCCGCCCGGAGTTCCGTCCCCGCGCCCTGTTCGAGCAGTTCGGGATCACCGTCCTGGCGACCACCGACGACCCCGTTGATGACCTCGCACCGCATGCCGCGCTCGCCGCCGACGAGTCCTTCACCGGCCGGGTCATCCCCACCTTCCGCCCGGACAAGTACCTCGAGGCCGGCCGTCCCGACTTCCTCGCTCTCACCGATGCCCTCGGCGAAGCTGCTGGTGTCGACGTCAGCACCTACGACGGCTACCACGAGGCGATGCGCGCCCGCCGCCTCTACTTCCGCGACCACGGCGCGGTCTCCTCCGACCACGCCCACATCGATCCGGGCACCGCCCGGCTCAGCGATGAGGACGCTCGCCGCCTCTACACCGCCGCGCGCTCCGGTGAGATCGGCGCCGACGACGCAGTGGCCCTGCGCCGCCACCTGCTGGGAGACCAGGCCCGCCTTGCTGCCGAGGACGGTCTGGTCATGACCATCCACCCGGCCGTGCTGCGCAACCACAGCGACGAGATGTTCGAGAAGTTCGGCGCGGACGTCGGCTTCGACATCCCGGTGGCCGTGGACTATGTCCATCACGTGCGCCCGATGCTCAACGACGTGGGCCACCACCCGAACTTCCGCACCGTGCTGTTCACGATCGATGAGACGGTGCTCTCCCGCGAGATCGCGCCGCTGGCCGGCGTGTACCCCTCCGTGTTCGCCGGTGCCCCGTGGTGGTTCATCGACTCGCCCGACGCGATCCTCCGCTACCGCCGCTCCGTCTCGGAGACCCTCGGCTACTCGCGGACCAGCGGCTTCATCGACGACACCCGCGCGTTCTGCTCGATCCCGGCCCGGCATGACATGTCCCGCCGCCTCGACGCAACGCACCTCGCAGGCCTGGTCGCCGAGCACCGGATGCGTCTTGAGGACGCTCAGGAGCTCGTGGCCACCCTGCCCGATCAGCAGCCGCGCGAGGTCTTCCGCCTCGGCGCTGCAGGAGAGAAGAACTGATGAGCACTCCCAGCCCCTCGGACGTGGGCCGTCTGGTCCACCTCGGCATCGGCAACTTCGCCCGTTCCCACACCCTGTTCAGCACCGACGTCGCCGGTGGCTGGTCCGTGGTGGCCTTCACCGGTCGCTCGGCCGCGATGGCTGATGCGCTGAACGCCCAGGGCGGCAGGTACGGCCTGATCGTGCGCGGCCCGGAGCAGGATGAGGTCAGCCTCGTCGACGTCATCGACGAGGTGTATCCCGCCTCCGACGTCGACGCCCTGGTGCGCCTGCTCGCCGATCCCTTCACCGCGGTGGTCACCCTGACCATCACCGAGAAGGGCTACGCGGCCGGCAGCGATCCCGCGACCTCCGCCCCGGCCCGCATCGCGCTCGGGCTGAAGGCCCGCCGTGAGGCCGGGGTCACCGAGCCGATCGCTCTGGTCTCCTGCGACAACCTCACCGGCGACGGCGAGGTGCTGGGCCAGGCGGTCCTCGCCGAGCTCGACGAGGAGACCAGGGCCTGGTTCCCGGACCATGTCGACGTCATCTCCTCGATGGTCGACCGGATCACCCCGTCCGCCGATGACGGAGCCTCGGAGACCGTGCGCGCGCAGACCGGCCTCGCGGACAGCGTCCCGGTGGTCACCGAGCCCTTCACCGAGTGGGTCATCGAGGACCGCTTCCGCGGCCGTCGCCCCGAGTGGGAGAAGGCCGGCGTGCAGTTCACCGACGACATCGAGGTGCACGAGCTGCGCAAGCTGCGCCTGCTCAACGGTGCCCACACCCTGATGGCCTATGCCGGTCAGGTCGCGGGCGTGGAGCGCGTGGACGAGGCCATCTCGCACCGCGAGGTGCGGGCGCTGGTCGAGCAGCTGTGGGCCGAGGCCCGCTCGACCCTGCCGCTGCCGGATCACGAGCTCGACGCCTACACCTCTGCTCTCGAGGACCGCTTCCGCAACCCGCGTCTCGCGGACAACCTGATCCGCATCGCGGCAGACGGCTCCGTGAAGCTTCCCGTGCGCGCCCTGCCCGTGATCGCCGAGCGCGGCGGTCCGGACAAGGCTCCCGGTGAGGTCGCGGCCGTCGCCGCCTGGACCGCCTGGGTCACCGATCGTGTGGCTGGTGGCCACGAGGTCCAGGACCCGAAGGCTGCTCAGATCGCGACCGCTGCGGCGATCGAGGACGCGACCGAACGGGTCACCGCTCTGCTGGCACTGATCGATGTGCCCGCCGGCGACCCCCTGGTCGCCGCGGTCGTCGCCGAGGAGACGCGCCTGCCGCGTCCCTGACGGCGCCTGGCGCGTCCCTCAGGGCCGTTGCTGCCCAGTGATGAGCGCGCGAGAACCATCCGTGGTTCTCGCGCGCTCATCATTCGTGGGCCCCCCTGCGCGTCAGGGAAATCAAGGAGTTCATCACTCCCCAGCAGCCTCGCGCGGGTGGGTGTGGTCAGCGAGCTGCCGTGCGGGGTGATCGCGGGCCTGCCCCCGACGGTCCGAGGGCGACGAAGGTCGCTCCGATGGCGAGGAACACGGCACCGGCGCCCACGTTCCCGGCGAGCATGAGGAGGCCGGCGACGATCATGAAGACGATCGCGTTGGCCGTGCGGAGGACGGACTGGGTGGCGGGGTCGGTGAGGGTGAGGTGTCGCGAGGTGCTCATGCCGTCAGCCTGCCTCCGCTCGGCGAGGGGGCCATCAGTCCGGCGTAGGGTCCGGCCTCGACCATGGTGGGGGATGTCGGCCGCCCTGCGGCCTACCGCAGCCGCGGCACCCAGCAGCGCACGCGCGCGCTGTACCGCGCATACTCCTCGCCGAAGCGGCCGGCGAGGTCACGCTCTTCCTCGGGTCGCACCAGCAGATGCCAAAGCACCCCGCCGGCCAGCGAGTAGAGGATCACCAGCCACGAGGCCCCGAGCAGACCCACGGCCACGCCCTGCGCGATCCCAGCAACCGCCATCGGGTTGCGCACCCATTGGTACGGGCCCGCGACTACCAGCTCGTTCGCCATCGCACCGGGCAGCGGCGTGCCCCGGCCCCGCCGGGCCATGGTCACCGCCGAGGCGACACCGAGCAGGCTCGCGGCGAGCAGCAGAGCCACTCCGGCGAGCACCGTGACCAGGCGGGCGGCCTCCGGGAGCACGGCGGCCACCTGCCAGCGCCGCTCCAGCCAGATCATCGGCAGCGGCAGCACCACCAGGAACAGCGTCCAGAACGCCATCATCTGGAGCAGGGTCGCCACCAGAGGGGCGTTCCCCTCGACCCGGCGGGCGGGCCGGAAGGCGAACGGGCCCACGAGGAATGTCGTCATCGGGATCCGGTCCCAGAGCACCAGCATCCCCGCGAGAACCGAGCCGGCCGAGGCGGCGATCATCGCCACCGCACCCCACCCGGCCTGCCCGGTCAGCGTCGCATAGAGCACAATCCCAGCCGTGACCAGCAGGGTCCAGGGAGCCGCGACCCAGGTCGCCCAGCGGATCCCGAGCGCCACAAGCGCAGAGGCCACCACGAACAGGGGGATGTCGAGCGCCCCCACCAGCAGCGGGTCCAGGCGTCCCAGGGTCGCCGTGGCCACGGCGGGGACCGTCGGCACGAGCACCCACCACAGGGCCCCCGCGATGGCCTGGACGGCGAAGTAGGCGCGGCCGGTGGCGCGGGTCAGCAGGGGCATGATCCGGTCAGGATATCCGTCCCGACCGATCAGCTGACGAGCCCAGCCGACCGGCCGAGATGACCTGCCCAGCGGCCCGCGCCTGCGGCTCGACCCAGGCCGGGTCGGGCCGGGTCAGGCCAGGTCGGCGAGCTTCTCGAAGCGTTCGAGACGCTCGCGGTAGTAGTCCTGGTGGGCGGCGACGGGCTCGACATGCGTGAGCACCGGCGCTTCGGCGACGGGAACGCCGGGAGCCGCCTGCTCGAGCGCCATCACGGCGGCGCCGCGCATGGTCGAGCGGGACACGGCGACGTGGTCGATCGGGGCGCCGAGGGCGTCCGAGAGCAGGTGCAGCCAGCCGGGGATCGCCCCGGTCATGCCGCCGGAGAGCACGATCCGCTCCGGCTCGCCACCGGCCTCGCGCATCTGATCGGCGATCCGCAGGAACGACAGGGCCACGCCCTCCATCGCTCCGCGCAGCATGTCCTGCCAGGTGGTGGAGGCGCCGACGTTCGCGAACATCGCCCGCGAGCTGCCGCGCCACTTGGTGCCGCGCTCCCCGGAGAAGAAGGGGATGACCAGCGGGGTGCCGGCGGAGACCGGGGCGGAGAAGAGTGACGTGGTGTCCGTCTGGGACACCTCGAAGGGCATCGCCAGCTCGTTGCGGCACCAGTCGAGCACCCGCCCGCAGTCGCTCATCGCGGAGCCGACGAGGCTGCGCTGCTGGTCCACGCGGTAGGCCCACAGCCCTCTGGGAAGGGTGGGGATCTGGGTGGAGAGCAGCTGGCGGATCGCGCCCGAGGTGGCGGTCGAGATGCCCCAGGTGCCCTCGCCGAGCGCACCGATGCCGAGGTTCGCGGCCAGGCCATCACCGATCACCGGCAGCCACACCGCGTTCTTCAGCTGCGGGAACTCGGCCGCCAACGGGCTGCCGGCGACGGGGATCGCATCCGAGGGATCCAGGGCCGCGCCCATCGCGGAGGCGTCAACGCCCACGGCCTCGAGCAGCTCGGGCACGTACTGGCCGGTGCGGCGGTCGATCATGCCGGACCAGGCCGCCGAGGCGGTGCCGAGCGCCGGGGTGCCCAGCAGCTTGAACGCCGCATATTCGCCCAGCGCCATGAAGCGGGTGGTGCGTGCGAAGACGTCCGGCTGCGTCTCGCGCAGCCAGGCCAGCCGCGGTGCGGTGTACGAGGAGTGCAGGCGTGCGCCGGTGCGCTCGTGCAGGCCCTCCACGTCAAGGGTCTTGGCGAGCGCGTCGACCTGGGTGTGGCAGCGGGTGTCCGCATAGGTGATGCAGGGGGTCAGCGCATTGCCGGCGGCGTCGACCGCGACCAGCGTGGATGCGAAGGTGTCGAAGCCGATCGCTGTCACCTCGCCGGGCAGCGGGGAGCTGGTGAGGACGGCGGCGAGGGAGGCGCGGATCTCCTCGACGATCTGGTCCGCGTCGATGGTGCTGGTGCCGTCGTCCGCGACGGTGAACTCGTGAGATTCCTTGTGGTTCAGCCGTCCGAGCTCGCGGCCGGAGACGTCGTAGACCGCGGCGCGGGTGCCGCCGGAGCCGATGTCGATCCCGACGACGAGCGGTCCCTGGGCCTCTTCGACCGGGATGTTGAAACGGGGCATGGGGATCTCCTGCGCTCGTCGGGGCCACCTCCGTACGCTCGGCATCGATGCGGCGCCGCGGAGTCGTCCGGTCAGCATACGAGGGGACCCGCAGGAGACGGCCGGTTCGCCATGGGTTGCCACGGGGCGGCAATGACGCCTCGCATCGGTGCCGCTCGGGCGCCGGGACGGTGTTGCCTCGTCCCGACGCCCGACGCCCGACGCCCGACGCCCGACGCCCGACGCCCGACGCCCGACGCCCGACGCCCGACAGTGCTCAGCTGAGCACAGACTCCCCGAGGTACTCACCCTCGGTGCAGCCGGGCGGGATCGCGAACACTGCCGAGCCGATCGGGGTGGTCCACTGGTTCAGCAGATCCAGGGTGTCCAGCCGTTGCTGGATCGGCAGGAACTGGCCGAGCAGATCGGCCTGGAAGGACACGAAGATCTGCCCGGCCTCCGAGATCGCCTCGGAGTCCGGCGGCGGCGCGATGTCGTAGTTGTATGGCCGTCGGAAGACCTCCTGATGTTCACCCTCGTCGATGCCGTGCGCGCGGCGCATATGGGAGAACTCCCCGATCACGGGGAACCCGTTCGCGGAGACCTTCTCGAAGTCCGCGCGGGAGGTCTCCGTGCCGCCGGTGAGCGGTGCGCCGCTGTCCAGGCGGGTTCCGGTGGCCTGTTCACGAGCTGTGCGGTCGGCCTCGTCCCAGCCGTCCAGATCCATCCGGATCCGACGGATCACCATCGAGGTGCCGCCCGCGAACGGGCCCTCCTCGATCCACACCACCTTCGAGAAGTGCTCAGAGCCGGGGGCGGCGTTCGCGCTGCCGTCCAGCTGGCCGAAGAGGTTCCTCATCGTGGCGCCGGGGGCCTGCGTCCCCGGGGAGCGCCGGAAACCGGGCTGCACCCAGCGCACCCGGGTGAAGGCTCGGGAGTCCTTGAGCAGCATCCGCACCGCGTGGGAGACCGTGAGCGGGTCCTCCGCCGCGATCATCAGCAGCAGGTCCCCGCCGGTGAAGCGGTCCTCGAGCTGATCGATCCCGAAGGCAGGCAGCGGGGCCAGCCAATCCGGGACGGGCCGTTCGGCCCGCGCCATCAGGCCCGCCCCGAACCCGACCGTGACGGTGAGCGCGGCCGGCTCCGCCGCCATCTCCGGCTCCGTGTCCGCGAGCGCCGGCACGCCCTGGGTGAGACGGGCGGCATCATCGGTGAGCAGCCGCAGCAGGCGCAGCACTCCCTCGCGGTCCACGCCCTCTCGCAGATCCAAGCCGACGAAGGTCGCGGCTGCGGGAGCGGGTGTCTCCACCCCCGCCTGGTGCTCGCCATGGAAGGGAACGGTCACCCCGCCGTGAAGGGAAGGCTCGGCGGCGGCCGACAGGGACGCCTCATTCCCAGCGCCGTCCCGCAGTGCCCGGTCCAGGCCGACGGAGGCGGCGCCCACGCCGAGCGCTCCCACACCGAGCGATCCGGCCCGCAGCAAGTGGCGACGTCCGGGCCTAGGCGCGGAGGTGTCCTGCGGGTTCACTGGTCCTCCTCGTGCTCGTACTTCTCCTGGGCGCCTGCGAAGTCCTTCACGGTGGCGGTGAACGGCTGCTCGGTGCCGTCCTCGAACTCCAGGATCAGTTCCACCTCGTCCCCCGGCAGCAGAGCAGCGGTGAGCTCCATCAGCATGAGGTGGTTCCCGCCGGGCTCGAGGACCAGCTCACCTCCGGCCGGCAGGGGGAATCCGCCCTCCTTCTGCTGCATGCTCATACCGCCCGATCCGTCGGCGGTGGTCTCGTGGAGCTCCACACGGGAGCTGGCCGTGGTCCGCGCCCCGCTCAGGACGAGATCCTGCTCGGTGCCGTTGAGGAGCGTGCCGAAACATGAGCTCATGCCCTCCTCGGCGGCCTTGACCCAGGGATCGGCGACGGTCAACGAGTCGGTGGGGACTGTGCTGTCGGAGGGGGACCCTTCAACAGCTCCGGCTCCGTCCCCACCTCCGTCGCCGCCTCGGTCGCTGCGGGGGTCACCGGGGTCACCGGCGCACGCGGCCAGGGGCAGGAGCAGCGCTGCGAAGGCCGCGCGGCGTGGCAGGCGGGCGGAGATCAGGGACGGGGTGGGCGGAGACGCTGCGGTCACGGAGACGGTGGGCTGCGGAGCGGTGTGCGATGACGTGCTGCGGGACATGCGAGGTCCTTTCGGAGACGCCTCGTCGGCCGATGGCGGGTGCGCGATCGGCAGCGGGCGTGAGGGAGCATCAGCACGGCGGAGCCGTGCCGGGATCATCCGAAGGGCTGCCTGAGCAGGCAGGGAGACTGCACCGACGACGCTGGGCGTCGGCGGCGCTCAGGCGGCCAGGACCAGGGGCGGGCCGCGTCGTTGCTGAGGGGAGAGCACCGCCCGGCGGACGTGCCGCAGCGGGGCACCCTCCGGCACCGGTCGGGACGGACCGGGCAGCACCAGGTGGGGGAGGGCCACTGCCTGTGGTGGCCTGCCCAGCACGTTCAGGACGGAGATGATCAGCCCGGTGCAGCGCAGCAGGAAGTTCTCCCCGCGCTGCAGCAGCAGCGTCGTCACGAGCGCGGCGGCGAGGTGCCACAGCAGCATCTGCAGGTCGGCGTGGGTCCCGTGCAGTGAGTGCTCGGCAGCCGCTGCGACCCCGTCGGCCCCGTGCCCTGAGTGCAGTGAGGAGCCCGGGGACGTTCCCTCCCCGAGGAGGCTGTGGGCGCCGTGGCCCAGATGGGAGCCCGGCGGGGCGACCAGCGTGATGCTCGGATCTCCCGGGGTGCCCGCGGTGAACAGCCCATGGAACAGGGCCTGGCTGATGAGCACGGCCGCCCCCATCCGAGGGAGCGAGAACCGGGAACCGGCAAGCACCGTGCATGCCGTCACGGCGAGCCACCACGGGACGGCCACTCCGAGCCAGGAGGGCATCGCGCCGCCGCCCACCAGGTGCCCGCCGAGGGCGACCAGGGTCGCGATCGAGGCGGCCATCCCCCCGCGCAGCAGGCGCAGGGGGGAGCGGCTCGAGGTCATGGACCCCATTCTGCCTCGCTCAGCGAGCAGGGGTGGAGCCTGTCCCCGCAGTGTCCGCCGAAGCGTCCTATGCCGTGGGCGGCACCACCATCACCGGTCCCTCCGCCTTCGCCAGGACAGTTCGCGAGACCGAGCCGAGCAGAGTGGAGACCACGCGGCCATGCCCCCGCGTGCCGAGCACGGTGAGCTGGGCCGTCCCGGTGGCGTCCAGCAGAGAGGGTGCAGGATCGGCCACCATCGCCGTACCGCTGATCGTCAGGTCCGGGTAGGCCTCGCGCAGCGACTCGATGACGACCTCGAGCTCCTTCGCGAGCTCCTGCTGATGCTTCTCCAGGATGTTCGCATCGGGGAGCCAGGCCATGTACGCCGTGCCCCAGGCGTCGGGGCGCGGCATCACCGCGAGCAGCTGCAGCGGAGCCTTGAGCCGTCGTGCCTCCTGCGCCGCCTGTTCCATCGCGGGCCGATTGAGTTGGTACAGGTCCACCCCCGCCACGACGGGGGTATCCAGCTGCTGCGGGGTGAAGCGCTCGGCGCCCTCACCGGGGTCGATCTCGTACTGCTCCGGCACCACCACGGTGGGGCAGTGGGCGTGGGCAGGCAGGGCGGAGGACACCGAGCCCAGCAGACGCCCGAGGAATCCGCCCAGGCCACGAGCGCCGACGACCGCAAGCTGCGCCTTCGTGGACAGGCCCACCAGCACTCCGGCCGCGTCGCCGAATTCGGTGCGCAGATCGACCTCGCCGGGATAGTCGCGCAGATGCTCTCGCGCCATGTCCAGCAGCTCCTCGGCGGCGGCGAGACGGGCGACGTCCGCGGGCACACTGGGTATCAGCGTGGCGTCCGCGTAGGACATGGTGGGCACCGTGTACGCGGTGACCACCGTGAGCGGGCTGCCCAGGCGCTGCGCGGCGCGCGCCGCGTAATAGAGCGCTCGCACCGAGTGGTCCGAGGCGTCGAAGCCGACGAGCACTCCGAGGGGACGAGAACCGGGATCAGTGGGGAGCGGGGACTGCGAGGTGACGCCGTCGTCATGCATCTGGACCTCCTGGGCCGGGGGCTTCAGCGGCCGACGACGGTGCCCCCGTCGATGAGTCCGTCACCGGTGATCTCATCGTAGGGCCGCCCCGAGGGCGCAGGACGGGCCGAAGGTCCGGATCCGCAGAGGGTCTGCGCTCTGGGCGCGGACCTCTCCTTCACCGCGACGACCGCGGAATGCACCGCGACGACCGCGGAATGGCGCGGACCGGCGCTCTGAAGGGACGGGCGGGGCCCGAGCTGTGACGGGCGTCGAGCGGGGCCCGGCCCGACGTGCTCACACCTCGGGCTGATCAGGCAGCCTGAGCTCCTGCGCGTAGCGGTCCCGCAGCTGCTCCCAGCCGTGGTCGAGGGCGTCACGTCCCACGATCCGTTCCTGGTCCAGGCCCTCCAGGCGGGCGTCGAGCACGGCGAGGCACACCTGCCAGCCGGCCAGGTAGGTCGGGGCCAGCTGCGGGTCGGCGAGCTTCATCAGCAGCGTCAGCCGGGCCTCGTCGATCAGCCATTCCAGGACGTCATCGCCCCAGCGGTGGCTCAGCGCATGATCGCCCGCGGTGGCCAGCACATCGACGGCGACCGGATCAGCCTCGGGGGTCTCTCGCGAGAGCACCGGGCCGACCTGGTTCAGCGGCCGCTCGGGCACGATCGGCGACCAGGTCTCCAGCAGCTCAGGATCGGTGAGGTGAGCCCAGATCTGCTCACCGGTGCCGGCGAGGTCCACCTCGAGGATCACGGCGTCCTCGGTGAGGTCCACGGCGACAGGGAGTGCGGCGATGCGCTGGTCGATGTCGGATGCGTTCACAGGAGTGCTCCTTCCGGGCGCCGGGGCAGGTGCGGCGGCGCAGACGACGTCCCGCCATTGTCCACCCGAGCCTTCCGGGCGGCGAGGACCTCGGTCTCGGTGCTGATGAGGCGCGGCGTGATGAGGCGGGACTGGGCGTGGCGCTGCCGGGGAGTGGTCGGGTGAGTCCGCGGTCGGTGCACTGCGGTTCGGTCAGAGCGCGGTGACGCCCGGGATCCGCGCTGCCGTCTTCACGGTGATGGACCGGATGCGCGCCATGAGGAAGCGGGCGGCGGGATTGTCCTCGACCGCGCGACGCACCCGCATCTGCACCCGTCGCGTCGGGCCGGGGGAACGCAGGGGGATCGCCACGATGTCGGAGCGCACCTCCGCGGCGATCAGAGACGGCTGCACGCTCACGTACTCGCCAGTGGCGACGAAGCCGGTGACCGCGGGGAAGTCCGAGGGGTTGACCTCCACCGGCGGGGTGAATCCTGCGACGCGGCAGGCGGCGGCGATCCGGTCGAACCACAAGGAGTCCAGCGGGTCGTCGGTGACCCAGGGGAGGCTCGAGAGCTCGGCGAGAGCGACCTCGTCGCGATCCGCGAGCGGATGCGAGGCGGCGACCAGCACCGAATAGATCTCCTCGAGCAGATCGATCTCGCGCCAGTCCGCGCCGAAGGAGGGTGTGGCGTCGTCGGTCAGCACGATGTCCGCGCGGCTGCCGGTCTCCTGGACCGAGCAGTCCCGGTACAGCAGGTCCAGTGACAGGTCGGGGAACGCCGCCCGCACGTCCCGCGCGAGGACCGGCACCCAGGTGGCGGCGACCGAGGTCATGTATCCGAAGGTCAGGGAACCGGTGCGGCCGCTGGCGAGCTCGCGCGCGAGCCGCTCGACGGCGGCGAGGGCGTCGAGGGCCGCGCCCGCCTCGTGCGCGATCAGGCGGGCTCCGGGGGTGACGGAGATGCCGCGACCCGTGCGCTCCAGGAGCGTGAGGCCTGTTTCCCGGCCCAGGGTGGAGAGGTGCTGGCTGACTGCCGAGGGGGTGTATCCGAGCGCCTCGGCACTGGCGCGGATGCTCTCCGTCTCGACGACGGAGCGCAGGACGCGGAGCTTCACGGGATCGAGCATGGAGCGACCCTACCTCCGTTCAGCTCCGCTGAACAGAACGGCGGGAATCATCGCTTGTCCTGACGGGTCATGGGACGCAGGATCGAGCCATGACCTCCGCACTGATCGGCCTCGCACTCATCCTCCTCATCGCCCTCGTCGCCGTCGGGCTCGGGACGCTCACCCGCCTGCTCGCCAGCCGGATCATCGCCCCACGCTCACTCGAGAGCACCCCGCTGACCCCGCTGGAGCGCATCGCGCTCGGCAACGAGGCGATCGCGAGGGATCTGCAACCCGACTCGACGCACCCCGTGGCCCGGACCGCCGCCCGGGACGCCGGGACGCGCATCGGCGACCGCCCGGCACAGGAGCACGAGCTCGCCGAGCGGTACTTCTTCGCGGCCACACACGGGCTGCGGTGACTCACGGGCGCGGCGCGTAGACCGCGCGTCGACCCCCGGGCGGCCCGCTGATGGGCCCGCCACGCTGCTGAGCCCGGCCTCCGGTGCGGGCGTGCCCGCGGATCGGTCGATTCCGAGCCAGTTCGGTGCCTGATCTGGCTCGGAATCGACCGATCCTGGACGCCGGCCGGGGCTGGGCCGGGCCGGGCCGGGCCGGGCATGCGCCGGTGGCTGGGGCCGTGCGTGCGCCGGGGCCGGGCGTGCGCAGGGGCTGGGGCCCGCGGCTGGCTGGGTCAGCCCTCCCGGCGGCCGAAGCGGGGCGCCGGCAGCGGGGGTGCGACCGCGGCGGGCTTCTGCGCGAGCAGCGCGAGGGCCTCGGTGATCCCACGCGCGAGCTGCGGGTCCTCGCCGCCGACCCAGGCGTTCGGCGGCAGCGGCACCTCGATGTCGGGCTCCACGCCGTAGTTCTCGATCGCCCAGTCCTCACCCTCGAACCAGCTCGCGTACTTCGGCTGGGTGACGCCGGTGCCGTCGACCAGGTCGAAGCGGCCGTCGATGCCGATCACCCCGCCCCAGGTGCGGGTGCCGATGATCGGGCCGATCTCCAGGGCGCGCGAGACGGCGTTCACGATGTCGCCGTCGGATCCGGCCTCCTGGTTGGTCACCAGCACCACCGCACCGCGCGGTGCGAACGCCGGATAGGTGCCGGGCCGCTGGTGGCGCGGATAGCCCCAGGACAGCACCCGGCGGGCGATCCGGTCGGTGACCAGCTGCGAGGTGTGGCCGCCGCTGTTGTAGCGCACGTCTACCACGAGGCCCTCCTTGGTGGATGCCTCGCGCAGGTCACGGTGCATCTGCGCCCAGCCGGAGGAGACCATGTCGGGGATGTGCAGGTAGCCGAGCCGACCGCCCGAGAGCTCCTCCACCAGTGACCGCCGGGCCGCGACCCAGGCCTGGTAGCGCAGCGCGGAATCGTCGGCCAGCGGCGTGACCGCCACCCGATGCTCGGCGCCGTCACGCAGCAGCACCAGCTCGGTGGGCTTGTGCGCCGCACCGACCAGCGCTGCCTCGACGCCCTCGGAGTACACCGGGCGGCCGTCGACGCGGAGCACCGCATCGCCCACCTCGGCGCCCACCCCGGGGGCCAGCAGCGGAGAGCGGGCATCCGGATCGGAGGAATCGCCCGGCAGGATCCGGGTGATCACCCAGCGCCCGTCCCGGAGCGCGAAGTCAGCTCCCAGGTAGGCGGGGAGCATCGGCGGATCGGCCTGGTAGACCCCGCCCTGCACATAGGCGTGCGAGGTGCCCAGTTCGCCCTGGACCTCCCACATCATGTCCTGGAAGTCGTCCTCGGTGACCAGGCGCTCGATCACCGGGTCGTACCAGGAGGTCATCGCGTGCCAGTCCATGCCGTCCATGTCCGCACGCCAGTACTGCTGGGCCATGATCCGGTAGTTGTCCCAGAGCATGCCGCGACGCTCCTTGACCGGATCCACGTTCAGGCGCATCCGGCCGGTGTCGATGACCACCCGGGCGGGGTCCTCGTCCTCGGCCTTGCGGGTGGCGGGGATCTGCACCCAGCTCTCACCCTGCTTGACGACCAGGGTCTCCCCGTCGCCTGAGGCGGAGAGGTCGGTGACGCCGTCGGCGAGCACGGTGAGCTTGCGGTCGGTGAGGCTCCAGCGCTCGAGCGTCGGCGTCGGCGCATCGCCCTCGACTCCGGCCCGGGTGCTGCCGAGCACCCCCTGCTGGGGATGGCGCAGCCAGACGAAGCCGTCGCTGACCGCGGTCAGGTGCGAGTAGTAACCGGAGACCACCGGGAACGGGACCAGGCGGGACTCGATGTCGTCGAGCTCGATGCGGGTGCTGGGTGGCCGGTCGACCGCCTCGGCACCGGCGGCGCTGTGGGAGGTGGCCGGCTGGGTGGAGGCGGCGACTGCAGCCTTCTGGTGGGAGGCCTCGCTGCCGGCGGCCTCGCTCCCGACGCCGTCGGTTCCGGCGCCGTCGGCGCTCGCGGCATCCTTCCCGCCGGGACCGCCGGGGCCGTCCTTGGGGTCCTTGTCGGAACCGGCCGGGCCCCAGCCGTCGGGGTGCGGGCCGAAGGGGTCGGGGGTGGTCCGCTCCAGGGGCAGCAGGAACGGCCGCTCGGCGTTGACGAAGCCGAGGTCGAAGACCATGTCGTCGTACACCGTCTCGAAGGTGCGCAGGCTCAGCAGCGCGAGGTGCTTCCCATCCCGGCTGAAGGCGGGGGAGCCATCCTGGTACTTGCCGGAGGTCAGCGCCCGGCCCGTCGGCTCCTGCTCCTCGGTGTCCGAGAGCATCAGCCGGCTGAGCTCCCAGGAGTTCGGCTCGGCCCATACGAGCCAGCGACCATCCGGTGACCAGGCCAGGTCCTTCACCTCGCCGCCGCCGGATCGGCCGACCTCGCGCACGTGGTCCAGTCGCGGGGTCTCCACCGCCGTCTCGGCGTCCTGCTCCCAGGCGGAGGCCGACGGGTCCTTCGCAGCCTGCGAAGAGGCCTTCGCCGGGTCCTCGATCCCGCGCAGCGTCACCAGGCGCACCACATTGTCGTGGGAGGAGATCGCGACCTTCGAGCCGTCCGGGGAGGGGATCGCGTGCAGGATGCGGCCCACCTCGCCGAGGTCGAGCCGGATCTCCTCGCCGCCGCCGTCCAGCCGCGCGAGAGCCAGCACGTCGGAGCCGACGCCGCCCTCCTCCCGATCTGAGAGCGCCTCCGCATCGGAGACGAACAGGGCGAAGGGGGAGCGGCCCAGCGGGCGGACCTCGCGCAGCCGCAGGCCGCAGGTCCCGGCCAGCAGGCGGGAGGGCCCGCCGCGGTGGGTGAGCGCATGGGCGCTGCCCCGCCACTCGACGACGCTCGCACGCGCATCGTGCAGAGGCCTCATGGCCAGGAGGTTCTCTGTCGCGGAGGCGGGCCGCGGCAGCCGGGAGGCGCCGACGCCGGAGGCCAGGATCTCGATCTCGCGCGGCTCGGCGTCCAGAGACTCCATCGCGAAGAGCCGGCCGCGGGAGCTGAACACGATGGTGGAGCCATCGGTCGCCGGCTCGCGCAGGTAGCCGTCGGCGGAGCTCAGCGAGGTGTGGGCGCGGAGGTCGGAGCCGTCCAGTGCGACCGACCAGAGGTTCGCGGCGGCGCGGTCGGTCAGGGCCGCGCCGGGGCCGGGGGTATCGGAGGCGAACAGCAGCCGGTCGCCGTACCAGGCGATCCGCAGCTTCGAGGCGAGGATCTCGTCCAGCAGCGGCTCCCAGGAGCGACCTGCGTGGGCCTCGGCCGGGGCATCCAGGGGGACGTCCTCGCGGGAGGTCCAGAGCTTCACCGCGGTGCCGCCCTGGTAGTGCTTCCAGGAGGCCTGGTCGCGGCGCCACGGGGTGGCGACCACGGTGGTGCCGGAGGGGTGGATCGCGACCTCGCCGCTGCGTCCCAGGGGAAGCAGCTCGGTCCCGCCCTCGAGATCGATCGCCCACAGCTGCGCGTCGCGCGCGATCGGGGCGCCATAGCTGGTGGTGGCGACGATCCGGCCGTCGGGAAGCCAGCCGACGACCTTGGTGCTGGGCCGTCCCCAATAGGTCAGCCGACGCGGGGCGGTGTCGCCCTCGACGCCGATCACCCACACCTCGGGACCGCCCGAGGTGCGGGAGGTGTACGCGATGTGCTCGCCGCTGGGCGAGAAGCGGGGGTAGCCGACGGGTGCACCCTCGTCGGTCAGCCGCCAGGCGCGACCGCCGGCCAGCGGTGCCAACCACACATCGTTCGCGGCGGTGAAGGTGACGATGTCGCCTCGGACATCGGGGTGGCGGAGATATGCGGCATGGGCAGGCGTCGTCGACATGGGTCAACCCTATGTCCGGTCTCGGACACCGCGCACAGGATTTCGAAGCCGAAGCCGAAGCCGGAGCCGGAGCTGGCCGGGGGCGGAGCCGGAGCCGGTCGGGGGCGTTCAGCCCAGGGCGCTCGCGATGACGGAGTCCGCCCGATGCAGGGAGACGGCGAGCTCCGCCCGGGTCACGCCTTCTTCGCCGGCCCAGTCATGGGCGGCGAGGGGGTCCGGAGCCATCCCGGCCGCGGCGAGCCAGGCCACGTCCGTCGGCGCCGAGCTGGGATCCTCCGGCAGCGGCAGCGAGACCTCCGTCGAGGCGTCCCAGGTGACCCCCATCCCGGCCAGCGCCGGGCGCATCAGCGCGGCGAGCATCATCGCCGCGCAGTCCCGGGTGGCGGGCGCGTCGGGATGGACCCGCAGCTGCACATCGCCCCACAGCGCGCCCCGGCCGTGGAGCCACAGCACTGCGGAGACTCGCGCGGGATCCTCTCCCAGGTCCGTGAAGACGGTGGGGACGGTCCCGAGATCCACTGCGGGAGAGCCGGCGAGGCGATGCAGGGCGACGGCGATGTCTCCGCGCGTGACCTGGGCATCGGGGGCGTATTCGGTCGGGGACAGGCCCGGCTGCACCCCGGTCATGTGCGCCCAGCGGATCGCCTCGGCGCCAGGGGTGCCGGCGGCGACATCCTCGAACAGAGGCCCCTCCTGGACCCCGGCGCCGGGGCCGCTCCGTGCGGCGCCAGCCGACAGCGCCTCCGAGTCCTCACGGCGCAACAGCGTCCCCGCAGTCACCGGCACCACGACAGCCGCCGCCGCGCCGGCCAGCAGCACGGTGCGGCGCCCGGCCCGGCGTCCGGCACGACGGATCGGGCGCGGATCCCCCGCCTCCGGGACGACGGGGAGCGTGGCCGGCGGGGTCTGTGCCGTCGGCGCCGAGACGGGCTGCGTCGGCATCGGCGGCGTGGGTGCCAGCGGCGCCAGCTGCGGCTGCGCCGGCTCGGGCGCGGCTCCCGGACGCCCGGCCTGCAGGCGCGGCGGGGACGGTCGTCTTACAGCCATCTCAGCTCCCGCATCCGCTGGATGATCGCCCAGCTGACAGCGAGGTTCCCCCAGCCGTTGAGATGGAACCCGTCCGGTGCGCACAGGTGCTCGGTCACGATCCGCTGCTCGAGCGCCCCCTGGGTGGAGGCCTGTTCGAGCAGGCGCAGCGGCGCCAGCGGAGGGCAGCTGAGGCCCTCCTCGGAGGTGAGCAGGCGGCCGAGGTCCAGGAAGTGTGCGCCGTAGCGGCGCTGCTGCTCCTCGTTGACCTGGATCACCGCGTCCGCCGTCGCGGAGCCGACCGGGTCGAAGGAGGTCGGCCACTGCCCGAGCACCAGCGTGTCCTGCTCAGGAGTCGCAGCGGCGTCCCACATCCGCTGGGTGTCCTCGAGCACGCCCGCCACGTCGAGGATGTTGTTCTTGCCCATCCACAGCACCTGACGGGAACCCTCCGCGACCCTCGCGAGCGCGGAGCGGAAGACGCCGCTGCCGCTCGTGCCGGGCTGATCGGGCAGGAATTCCCAGCTGCCGCCGGTGCCGTCGAGTACCCCAGGGGCCCCGTCCACATCACCGGGGATCGTGAGCGGTCCGGCCGGGGTCAGTCCGGAGTCGAGCGCGACGGCGACGGCGCCGGTGCCCGCGGCCGGCTCACCGAGCGGGCGCAGCTGGGGAGTGTCCAGGCCGCGCATCAGCAGGGTGTGGGCGGAACGCGTGGCGCCCACCCCGTAGGCGTGCACCACTGCAGGGGCTGCCGCGAGGGCGAGGTGCTCATGGATGCGCACCGCCAGCGGAGTATCTGCGCTGCCGCCCTCCGAGCTCATGGAGGAGGAGCCCCACAGGGTCAGCGGCCGGGCGTCCAGCTCGGGAGCGAGCAGACGGCGTGAGGCCTCCGTGCCGGTGACGGCCGGGGTGGCTTCGGCGGGGACGGGTGCGGCAGGTGCGGCCAGGGCGGCGGCGAACTGCGGCGGGGGCATCGTGGTCCTTCACGGTGGTGCTGAACGAGCGCACCGTCCGGCGCCCACGGCTCCCTACCCTACGGGAACCGGGGCCCGCCGACCAGGGGAATGGGAGGTGATCTGCAGTGATCTGCAGGGTGGTCCCGGATCCCGCCGACGAGGGGGCGACGGGATCCGGCGGCGCGGCTGCTGAAGGGCAGCCGTGCTGGTCAGCGCAGTGGAGCGGGCTCAGGCCTCGTGCAGGCCGGGCTCGCCGGCGGGCACCACGTAGGTGCGATCCACGGACGCCGCGGCATCCGGGGTGCTGACCGCGGAGACGGTCTTGAAGTCGACCCGCAGCTCCTCGGTCGTGTACTCCGAGAGCACATAGCCGCGGCGGCCGCGGATGTACTTGATGTGCGGGTTCTCCGCGAGGACCTCCTCCTCGCCGTTCACCACGTCGCTGCCGTCCCCGCCCGAGGTGATCGAGGTGGACACCAGCTCCACCCCGACGGTCGCAGAGTCCGGCTCCCAGAAGTCCGCCTTGAGCTCATTGGCGAAATGCACGTGGACATCGCCGGTGAGCACCACGGGGTTCGCGATCCCGCGCTCGCTCCAGGCGCCGACCAGGGTGTCGCGGTCCGCCCGGTAGCCGTCCCAGCCGTCCGAGCCGAGCGTGGTGGTGGGCCCTGCGGCGTTGTCGCGCTTGGCGAAGAAGACGCTCTGCGCGAGCAGCTGCCAGGTGGCGGACGACTCGGTCATCCCCTCGAGCAGCCACTGCTCCTGTTCGTCGCCCAGCAGTGTGCGCGAGGGATCGGCCTGCTCCTCGCAGTCGGTGAACCACCAGGTCTTCCCACCGTCGTGGCAGGCGTGCAGGTCACGATACTGGCGGGTGTCGAGCACATGGAAGCTCGCGAGATCCCCCCAGTGCAGGCGTCGGAACAGCTGCATGGAGGTGCCGGCGGGGGCGCTGGACCGGCGCAGCGGCATGTTCTCGTAGTACGCCTGCTGGGCCGCGATCTTCCGGGCCACCCAGGCATCAGTGGGCACCCCGTTCTTGGGGTAGGCGCCCGCCCAGTTGTCCTGGATCTCGTGATCGTCCCAGGTGACGATCCACGGCGCGGTGGCATGCAGCAGCTGCAGGTCCGGATCGGTCTTGTAGGTCGCATACCGCAGCCGGTAGTCCTCGAGCGTGGTGCACAGCTTGTGCGGATGGGTGCGCAGCTTCCCGGTCCCGGGCCCGCCCTCGTAGATGTAGTCACCGAGCCCGAACACCAGGTCGGGACGATCTTCGGCCGCCCGCCGGTAGGCCGTGAACCAGCCGCCCTCCCAGTGCGAGCAGGACAGGTGCACCATGCGCAGCGCGCGGGTGTCACCGCTCGCGGGAGTGGTCAGGGTGCGGCCGACGGGGGAGACGTAGCGCCCGGTGCGGAAGCGGTAGAAGAACTCGGTGCCGGCAGGGAGGTCCTCCAGCTCGACGTGGAGGCTGTGCGCCTCCTCGGGGCGGGCGGTCTCGGTGCCGAGGCGCACGATCGAGCGGAAGCGCTCATCGGTCGCGAGCTCCCAGCGCACCGGGACCGGGATGCTCGGCATCCCGCCACGGCCGTCCAGCACGTGGGGGTCGATCGCGAGCCGCGTCCACAGCACCACGGAGCTGCTGGTCGGGTCGCCCGAGGCGATGCCGAGGGTGAAGGGGTCCTTGCGGCGCCAGCTGCTGTCCGCGATCGCCGGAGCGGTGCCCAGCACGCCCGCGGAGGCGAGTGTGGTGAGGGTGGCGCCGGTGAAGATGCGCCGGCTCATGCGGCGCTGCCGGGCGAGGTTCGCGCGGCGGTCCGGGGCGATGAAGCGGGTGGGCTCAGGGGCTCCGTGGCGGAGGAGTCCGCCGGAGAGCCGATCCGGCTCAGTGGTTCGGCAGCGCCCGTCCGGGGAGGGTTCGGCAGCGCCCGCTCGGAGCGGCCCGACCCCGGGCGGGGGACGCCGCGGTCACGGCCAGTCGTAGTCGACGACCACCGGGGAGTGGTCCGAGAGCCGGGTGCCGTGGTGGTCCCGGTCGACCTCGGCGCGGACGGCGCTGCGGGCGAGACGCGGTGTGGCCAGGTGGTAGTCAAGCCGCCACCCTGCGTCGTTGGCGAACGACTGGCCAAGCCATGACCACCAGGAGTAGGGGCCGTCCTCGCCCGGATGCAGGTTCCGCACCACGTCGATGAGCGTGCGCGGGGAGAGCTGCTGCCCGAACCACTCCCGCTCCTCCGGGAGGAAGCCGTCGTTCTGCTGGTTCCTCCGCCACGCGGCGAGGTCCTGCCGGGTGTGTGCGATGTTCAGGTCGCCCATCAGCAGGTACTCGCGGCCGGCCGCCGTGGCCGCGCGTCGGGTGCGCACCAGATAGCGCGAGAACGCGGCCATGAACCCCATCTTCCGGACGTAGCGGGCACCGCCATCGGGAGCCTCGCGCATCCGCTCGGGCCGCTGCAGATGGGCGGGCAGGCCGCCCTTAGGCAGATAGAGACAGGCGATCGTGAGCGGTGCGTCCGCGAGGTCCACCTCGAGGTAGCGGCCCTCGGCGGCGAAGCGCGACAGGCCGCGAGCCAGGGGGACATGGTCGGGAGCGGGGACGGGGTTGAGGGCGGCGGTGGGCCCTCCCACCAGGGCCGCTCCGCTCCAGGTTCGGATCGCCGCCGGCGGCCGACGGGTCAGCACCGCGACCCCGTTGCGACCCGGCAGCGTGCCCGTGTCGAGAGCGACGTGGAAGTCACCGAAGGCACCCGCAGGGATCTTGTCGGCCTGTGCCCGGACCTCCTGCAGCGCGACCGCATCGCACCCCCGCCCGGCGAGCCAGTCATCGAAGCCCCGTCGCTGCGCGGCACGGATCCCGTTGATGTTGGCGGTGGCGATGCGGAGCATGCGGACGAGACTACGTGCTGGTCAGCCCGGCTCTGCGCCCTGGACCCGGCAGGCTTCCCTGTGGCGGGCGGAGTTCTGAGGCTTCTCACTACAGTGAGCCTCATGCACCAAAGCCTTCGCTCTGTCGTCCTGATCGCCGTGCTCGCGACAGGGCTGTTCTCCTGCGCATCGACAGCAGAGACCGACTGGCAGAGCATGCAGGACGACGCGGACGGGTTCGTCAACGCGGCGACAGCGGAGGACGGCTCGCTCGGCGCGGCAACGCAGCGTCTGACAGCGCAGGACCCGCCGCCGGCGGATGACGGCGGGATCACCCTGAACTTTCCGTCCGAGGTGAGCATCGACGGCGCCGTGGCCACCTGCTTCGGCGACGGCACGGCTCAGCTCGAATACAGCGTCACCTCGGAGGAGGGATCGGTTGTCAGCGGGTCCGTCGACATCCTCTGCGACGGAGGCGAGACGGAGATTCCGTTGGCCGAGCGCGGTGACGCGGTCCGTTTCAGTGCCGTGCTCGTGAGCGGTACGGGGGCCGTCGTCGCGGCGGCTGTCTCCGGCGGCGCCGAGTAGAAGCAGGGTCCCGGAACCGGGATCGCGGAGACGCCTTACACCGCGTCGCCGACGACGGGTCCCTCCGTGTTGGACTTCCAGCCGAGAGCCGGAGCGACATGCGTCGCGAAGCTCTCGAGGATGTGGAGGTTCAGCTCGACCCCGGCCTGCGAGGGGATGGTGAGCAGGAGGGTGTCCGCGGACTGCACCGCCGCGTCCGCCTTCAGCTGCTCGATGAGCTGATCCGGCTCGCCGGTGTAGGAGCGCCCGAAAGTCGAGCGGGTGCCGTCGATGATGCCGATCTGGTCGGAGTTCTCGCCCGGCCGCATGCCGAACAGCTGCCGATCCTGCTCGGTGACGATCGGGAAGACGCTGCGGGAGACGGACACTCGCGGGGTGTGCGCATGCCCGGCCTCCTTGAAAGCCTCCCGGTAGACGTCGATCTGCTCGGCCTGGAGATCGCCGAAGGAGGCGCCCGTGGCCTCGGTGAGGAGGGTCGAGCTCATGAGGTTCAGGCCCTGGGTGCCGGTGCGCTCGGCGGTGCCACGGGATCCCGCACCCCACCAGATGTGCTGGAAGAGGTCCGGGGACTGCGGCTCGATGCGCAACGGGGCATGCGGTGCGGCGTCCGACATATACGGCTGCGCGGCCGCCCGGGTCATCGGATGCCCCTGGATGGCCTGCAGGAAGACGTCGAACTTCGACATCGCGATATCGGCTCCGCGCGGGTCCGTGGAGCCGGTGTAGCCGAAGGACTCCCAGCCGCGGTCCGCCGCCTCGGGGGCGCCGCGGGAGATGCCGAGCGCCACCCGGCCGTCGGCGATCAGATCGAGGGCAGCGGCCTCTTCGGCGAGGTAGAGCGGGTTCTCGTAGCGCATGTCGATCACGCCGGTGCCCACCTCGATCCGCTGGGTCCGCGCGGCGACCGCCGCGAGCAGCGGCATCGGCGCAGCGGACTGCTTGGCGTAATGGTGGACGCGGAAATACGCGCCGTTCACGCCCAGCTCGTCCGCGCCGACGGAGATGTCGATCGCGTCGTGGAGCATCTGACGGGCGGTGAGGCCGCCCTGGGCGGGGCTGCCGCCGTAGTGGCCGAAGCTGAGGAATCCGAAGGCACGCATGGCCCCACCGTACTAGATGGTTGAACGTTTGACTAGCGCGAAAGGCTGGAGTGCGGACGCCATGCCAGGGGTACCGGGCGGCCCTGCGCGAGGTGCCTCGGGAGGGCGAAGCGGGGCCCGGATGCACGCCGCGTACGAGATCTGCGCCCCACCTCTCGCCCTCACCGAGGAGTTCGGCGCCCTGGGCGCGTACCGTGAACCGCTCTGCGCGCACGGGTCTCGCACCCTGCCGTCCCCGTTCTCTGCGCCTGCCGGCCCGGGGACAAGGCCATGCCGGCCGTACGCACCTCCGTGGCTCACGCCGCCCCTTCCTCCTCGACGAACGGACCGCGCCATGCCGCTGGACCCCTCTCCCGACCCGCGCCCTCCTCGCGCCTCCGCCCCGTCCGCAGCCCGCCGCGCGCGCCGTGAGCTGGAACGCTTCGACGCCGGGCCGCACCTGCCGGGTCGCCGACTGAACAGCGTCTTCTGGGTGTCGGTGACGCTGATCGTCGTACTCCTCGCGGCGGCCTCCCTCTTTCCTGCGCAGATGAATGCCGCCGCGGGCTCGGCGATGCGCTGGGTGACCGCCACCAGCGGATGGTCCCTGCTGGTGATCCCGCTGGGTCTCATCGGCCTGCTGCTCGTGATCGCCCTGTCCCGCTTCGGGCGCATCCGCCTGGGGCCCGACGACTCCCGGCCCGAATACCCGACCGTGGCCTGGATCGCGATGCTGCTGGGCGCCGTGATGGGGATCGGGATGATCACCTACGGCGTCGCCGAGCCCGTCTCCCACCTGGTCCAGCCTCCGCACGGCCTCGCCGAGCCCGGTAGCCGGGAGGCGGTCGTGGACGCCATGCGCTTCACCTTCCTGGACTGGGGACTGCAGGCCTGGGCCGTCTTCGCGATCTTCGGACTCGCCATCGGATACTCCACCCACCGGCTCGGCAACAAGGGGATGGTCTCGCCCATCCTGCGCCCGCTGATCGGTCGCCATGCCGACGGAGCGATCGGCAAGGCCGTCGACGTGCTGGTGGTCCTGTCCACGCTGTTCGGCACCACCACCTCCCTCGGCCTCGGTGCGGCGCAGATCAGCCAGGGGCTGAGCCACATCACCGGGGTGGACCTCACCTCCACCGGAGTGCAGATCATCGTGATCGCACTGGTCACCGTGCTGTTCACCGCCTCAGCCATGAGCGGCATCGGTCGCGGGATCCGCTACCTGAGCCAGGCCACGATGGTGATCGCTGCGGCCCTGCTGCTCTTCGTGCTGGTCACCGGCCCCACGAGCTGGCTGATCTCGCTGTTCCTGCGCTCCGCCGGCGGATACGTCGGCGACTTCGTCGAGATCAGCCTGCTACTGCCCCTGGATGGCGCGGACCTCGAGTGGATGCAGGGGTGGACCTTCTTCATGATGGCCTGGTGGATCTCCTGGGGCGCCTTCGTCGGCGTCTTCCTGGCGCGCATCTCCCGGGGCCGCACGATCCGGCAGTTCGTGCTGGTCGTCCTCGGCGTGCCGAGCCTGGTGTTCTCCGTCTGGTTCACGGTGTTCGGCGGCTCGGCGATGTTCATGGACCTCGAGCGCGGCACCGGCATCGGTGCGGCCGCCGCGGAGAACGTCAACACCGCCTTCTTCGGTCTGCTCGAAGAGCTGCCGCTGACCGGGATCACCTCCGTGATCGCCGTGATCCTGGTGGTGCTCTACTTCATCACCGGCGCGGACTCGAACACCTACGTGCTCGGGGTCATCTCCTCGGACGGTCGCATGGATCCGGGCCGCCCCGTGATGCTCATGTGGGGCCTGCTGACCGGCGCGACCGCTGCCGTGCTGCTCTACGCCGGGGGCCTGCAGGCGCTGCAGACCGCCGTGATGCTCTCGGCCGCCCCGTTCATCATCGTCATCCTCGCGCTCGCCGTCTCCCTGGTGATGATGCTGCGGCGCGACCCGCTGCTCACGACAGGAGCGCCCTGAGCAGATCTGCTCAGGGCGCCCCGGGGAGCTCAGGTGCCTGCGCTCAGGCGTCCGTGCTCAGCCGGCGTCGGCCTCGGTGGTCTCCGTGGGGCGGGCGCCCAGCTCGGAATCCAGGCGCAGCAGGCCGGAGCCGTCGTCGCCGATCAGCTTCAGGCGGCCGATGATCTCGGAGACCGTCGCCTCCTCCTCGATCTGCTCATCCACGAACCAGTTCAGCAGCGGGCGGGAGTCGTAGTCGCCCTCCTTGTCCGCGCTGCGGTACAGCTCGCGGATCGACTCGGAGACCTTCTGCTCGTGGGCGAGCGCGGCCCCGAAGATCTCGAGCACGGAGAGGCCGGGCTTCACGCCGGGGGCTTCGATGGTGCCGATCGCAGCGTGGTTGTCGCGGTCCGAGACGTGCTGGATGAACTTGTTCGCATGGACGATCTCCTCGTCCGCCTGGTGGCGCAGCCAGGCGGCGATGCCGGGGAGGTCCTGCTCATCCGCCTCGATGGCGAGCTGGCGGTAGGTGATCGATGCCGCGAACTCGAGGGTGATCTGGTCCTGGAACTTCTTCTCAAGGTCATTGCTCATCTTCATGACACCGACAGTAGTCCTCTCGGACCCTCTTGTCACGCATGGAAAGGCTAGCCTGACCCGCACAGATGAAGTGTGGTGAGAGGTCTGGACGGCGGAGAGGGGCCATGGCGGCGTGATCGTGCAGGGCGCCGAGCCGCTCGGCGACGGTCAGCCGCGCAGGTGCCCGGGAGCCGCCGACAGGGTGCGCCCGGGAACGAAACTCCCGGCCACGACGGCGTGCCGGGGTGAGTGCCGTGTGAGGAGCAGCTGCTCGCCCTCGCCCTCGCCGGCCGCGTCGCGATCACCCGCCCCATGGGGAGCGGGCGGCGGACCCTCCGCATCGTCCTGTGCCCGCACCAGCAGCTCCTCCATCAGAGCGACGGCCTGCCGAGCGAGCTCCTCCACCGGCAGACGCACGGTGGCCAGCCCGAGCAGGTCGAGCCCGTCCCCGAGCCCATCGAACCCCACGGTGCTGATCTCCTCGGGGATCCGCACCCCCCGCGCCGCAGCGGCGCGCAGCAGCTCCAGGGCGACGTAGTCCACGGGGCAGACGATGCAGCTCAGCGCTTCCTCCCGGGCCGCGTCCAGGGCGCGGCCCACTCCCTGCTCCACCGGCAGCAGCTCCACGGGGACGCTGATGATGCCCAGCTCCTCGCAGCGCTGGACCAGGCTGCGCATGCGCAGGTCGAACACCCTCGAATAGAGGAGCGGCGCAGTGAGCACGGCGATCCGGCGATGACCCTGAGCGGCGATCTGCTCCGCCATCAGCCGGCCATGCGCCTCCTCGTCGTAGCTGACCGAGTTGATCTGCGGATGGGTGTTGGGGCGGCCGAGGATCATCATCGGCGTCGCGGTGACGGTCTCGACGAGATCCTCCGCAGCGGTCACGCCAGTGCCGACGAAGACCCCGGCTACGCGCTGACCGATCAGCCGGTTCAGGCCCTCGACCTCCGCCGTGCCGTAGTCGTGCCGGAACGCCGTCACCGAGATCAGGGTGCGGCCGACGGCTTCGACAGCGCGATTCATCTCCGCATGGAGGTGGCCGTAGGCAGGGTTGGTGGCGTCGCGGATGAGCAGCCCGAGCTGCCGGCCGTGACGCATCGCCAGGCCGCTGGCCACCAGATTGTGCACATAGCCCAGCCGTCGGGCTGCCTCGTGCACCTGGATCATCGCATCGGGGGAGACCCGCTCCCCGCCATTCTGGAAGACACGAGAGACCGTGGAGCGGGAGACCCCGGCAGTGCGCGCGACGTCCTCCATCGTGGGTGGTCGAGGCATCTGCGGTGCTCCCTTCCTTGCAGGCTTCTGGTGGCTGGTGGCTGGTGGCTGGTGGCTGGTGGCTGGTGGCTGACGGCCGGGCGTGCGGGCACCGCGAGCCGGGTCGGCCGGACGATCCCACCGCGCAATCCGGAGGGGCGGCCTGGGCGCACGATAGTCCAGTGGGTGACGCCCGCCAGGTCGCATGGGTGACGGCCGAGTGAAGTCCGAGTTCGCGGGCACCTGGCGAGAACCGGCCGCTGAGGAACACTCGAGGACGCCGAGATGAACAGTGGATGGACCCCGCATCACGAATCGCGCCAAAGGGGTCCGGAGGGTGCTCCGAGAGGGGAGTGGGAGCGCTCCCACCTGCGGTGACAGTTTCTGTTCATGCGCGATTCACCTGCACTGATGCCTTCTGGCGGGATCCGTGGAGGGTCCCTACGGTGAGGGCTGTCGATGGCGCCGGAGCGGCAGCCAGCCGCCCGTCCCGTCTCGACCTGCCGTCCTTGTTCCCCTTGCGGAGGGCAGCCCGGACCACTCGGTCCGACCGTCGGACGCGCCGCTCTGCGGAGCACCGCCGAGACTGCCACCCGCATTGCATCGGCCCCCGGGCCGCCCTTCGATCAGGAAGTTGGGAGCGCTCCCATGACAACCATCGTCCGTTCACCTCGCCCGGGCCAGCAAGCCCCGGCCGGGGCTGACAAGAAGGGAGCGCCCGTGGACCCCTCCTCGCCGGCCGGCCACGCCCCGCTGACGCGCAGCGAGGAGCGCCGGCGTTCACCCCAGCGTCGACGCCGGGTGCGCCGGGACGCCCTCCTCTTCAGCGCCCTGATCGCCCCGAACCTCATCGCGATCATCGTCTTCTCCTACTACCCGGCGCTCTACAACATCGGGCTGAGCTTCTTCGAGTGGGACTTCGTGGCCCCGACCCCCGAGTGGGTGGGGGTGGAGAACTACACCAACCTGTTCACCGACCCGAGCTTCGGGCAGATCATGAAGAACACGGCGATCTTCACCGGCGTGAGCGTGATCGGCTCGCTCGTGCTGGGCCTGCTGCTGGGCAGCCTGCTGGCCACGAAGCTGCCGCTGACCGGGTTCGCGCAGACCATGGCCTTCGCCCCGCACATGCTGCCCGGCGCGGCGGTGGGCATCCTGTGGCTGTTCATGTTCGATCCGAACTACGGCCTCTCCCGCTGGGCGTTCTCCCTGTTCGGCGCCGACTCCCCGGCCTGGACCACCACCTCGGACTGGTCGCTGTGGGCGATCACCATCGCCTACACCTGGCAGCGGCTCGGCTTCGTCACCGTCATCTGCTACACCGCGATCCTCGACCTGCCCAAGGACCTCTACGAGGCCGCAGCACTCGACGGGGCGCACGGCTGGAAGCTGTTCCGTCACCTCACCCTGCCGCTGCTGAGCCCGATCACGTTCTTCCTCTCGATCACCGGCATCATCTCCGCCGCCCAGGCCTTCGACATCATCTCGATCATGACCAGCGGCGGCCCGGGAACCTCCTCCAGCACCCTGAGCTGGATGGTCTACGAGGAAGCCTTCCAGAAGTTCGACATCGGCAACGCCTCGGCCGCAGCCACCGTGCTGCTGGTGCTGCTGCTGATCATCACGTACGTGCAGGTCCGCTACGGCGACAAGAAGGTGAACTACGACTCATGAGCACTCTGACCGTCGACAAGAACCAGATCGCCGATGCTGCTGGCCCCGCTCCCCGCAACAAGGGACGGGACCGCGGACCCCGCCGTCCGGCATGGAAGACCGGCCTGCTGTTCGCCGGCGTCCTCGCCACCATCGCCGTCTTCTTCGTCCCGTTGTACTGGCTGTTCTCCTCCGCGATGAAGCCGCACCAGGACATCTACACCTGGCCGCTGACCTGGATCCCGCGTGAGCTGACCTTCTCGAACTTCGCCGAGGCCTGGAACAGCGCCCCCTTCGACCGCTTCTTCCTCAACTCGATCATCACCACCGGGGTGGGCACCTTCCTGGAGATCACGCTTGCGATCCTGTGCGCCTATGCCTTCGTGTTCGTCGACTTCAAGTTCAAGAAGATCGCGTTCGTGCTGATCATCGGCTCGCTGATGCTGCCGGGTCACGTCACCCTGATCGTCAACTACATCACCGTGGCGAACCTGGGCTGGCTGAACACCTACGCCGGCCTGATCCTGCCGGGCATCGCCAGCGCCTTCGCGATGTTCCTGCTGTTCCAGTACATGCGCACCATCGACAAGGACATCCTGCAGGCCGCGGAGATCGACGGCGCGGGGCACCTCCGCCGGATGCTCACGATCGTGGTGCCGCTGTCCACGCCGATGATCCTCACCGCCACGCTGATCGTGATGGTCGGCAAGTGGAACGAGTACGTCTGGCCGCTGATCGTCACCTCCACCGCGGACATGCGCACCCTACCCATCGGCCTGCTCTTCCTGCGCAGCCAGGAGGGCTACAGCAACTGGGGCGTGATCATGGCCGGCGCCGTGTTCGTCTCCCTGCCGATGCTGATCCTCTTCTTCCTCGCCCAGAAGCGCATCATCGGCGGCCTCGCCGCGGGCGCCTTGAAGTGAGGCCGACGGTGCGGGGCGGCCCTCAGGCAGCCTCGCGCCGACTCCTGATCGGCCCTCACCCCCGGTCCTCCTGCTTCGCAGGACGGACCCCACCAGCTCCGGGCCTCGGCCCGGGCGGACGCCGGCGTGCTGATCCGCACGCGGTCCGCACCTCGTCCTGCGGGACGAGCCCCTGCCAGACCCCGCCAGATCCTGACTGACCCCACCCGGTGACCCCACCGCACCACTCCCAAGGAGCGATTCGTATGTCTCGCAGCCCCTTCCACCTCTCCCGCCGCGGCCTGCTGACCGCCATGGGCCTCGGTGCCGGCGCAGCCGGCCTCGCCGCCTGCGGCGCCCCGTCCGGCGGCGGTGACGGCGCAGAGAGCAACCTCCGCGACGGCTTCACCCAGGCGGACCTCACCGTTCCCCCCGAGTACGAGGGCCGCACCCCGATCCTGTTCTGGGCGCCCTTCACGGGCAACAACTACGAGGTGCTCTCGGCGCAGTTCACCGCGTTCAACGAGTCCCAGGACGAGATCGTCGCGATCGCGGAGTCCGTCGGCTCCTACGCCGATCTGACCCAGAAGTTCACCGCCTCGCTCCAGGCCCGCACCGTGCCGGACATCGTCTGCTTCCCCGAGATGCAGTGGCTGCAGTTCTACCAGTCAGATGCCCTGGCACCGCTGGACGGCTACTTCGATGACGAGTGGAACCTGGACGTCTACATCCAGAACTACGTCGCCGAGGGCAAGGCGGCCGGAGAGACCTTCACGGTGCCCTTCGCCCGCTCGACCCCGCTGTTCTACTACAACAAGACGCGCTACATCGAGGCCGGTCTGCCCGAGGAGGGCCCCGAGACCTGGGAGGATCTCGCGGCCTTCGCGCCCGAGCTCGCGAAGATCGAGGTCGAGGGCCGCCCGCTGTCCGCGATGGCCTTCGGCCCCGACGCCTGGCACGGCCAGGCCGACATCTGGGGCTTCGGCGGCGCGAACTCCAACGAGAACTTCGAGGTCACCATCAATGACGAGAAGGGCGTCGAGTGGCTCGAATGGATGCGCAAGTTCATCCACGAGGACGGCTACGGCTACCTCGCCCAGGCCTCCGGCACCGACTTCGCCTCCGGTCTCGCCGCTGGCTGGCGCGGTTCGACAGCCTCGCTGACGGGCCAGACCAAGGCCACCGAGGGTCTCTTCGAGATCGGCACCGCCTACATGCTGTCCAAGGAGGGCGAGCAGAAGCAGGTGCCCACCGGCGGGTCCGGGCTGCAGCTGGTGCGCACCGAGTCGCAGGAACGTCAGGACGCCTGCGCCGAGCTGTTCCGCTTCCTCGCCCAGCCGGAGAAGTCCGCCGAGTGGCACGTGGGCACCGGCTATGTGCCGATCGTCCAGGCCGCTCAGGAGACTCAGGCCGTCAAGGACCTGGTCGCCGAGAACCCGAACTACGCCGTCGCGCTGAACCAGCTGGAGAACGCGCGCACCACCGACTACACCAACTGGAACGCCGGCGCCGTCACCGAGATCAGTGCCGCCATGGGTCAGGTGTTCGGTGACAACGCGGAGGCGAAGACAGTCCTCGACGCCCTCGCCCCGACCCTCCAGGAGGTCCTGGACGACAACCGCGAGGACTACGAGGCCGTGCAGTTCGAGGGCTGGAACTGAGCCTTCCCGCAGTCGCTGCAGCAGCTGCAGTAGCCGTGGTTCCCGCAGTCGCTGCAGTTCCTGCAGCTCCAGCTGTCCCCGCTTGACTCCGCGGCCCCGGGTGCACGTCACCCGGGGCCGCGGCCACCGGCCCTCCGGGCCGCTGACGACCAGGGCTATGTGCCCGACGTGAAGGGCCGCGCGCCCGTATCGAGGAGAACCAGACCATGACCACCCAGCAGCCTGAGATCGTCGGGCACCGCGGCGCCGCCGCCGTGGAACCCGAGAACACGATCCTGTCCTTCCGGCGCGGAGTCGCCGAGGGCTCCCAGTGGCTCGAGTGCGACGTGCACCTCAGCGCCGACGGCCAGGACGTGGTCATCCACGACGCGACCCTGGACCGCACCGCACAGCAGGATTCGCCGCTGCGCACCGGCGCGGTCGTCGACCTCACCCGCTCCCAGCTGGACCGGGTGCTGGTGGGCAAGGACGAGCACATCCCCACCCTCTCCCAGGTGCTCGATGCGGCGGTGCGCGAGGACGGCACCCGAGTGCCGCTGCTGGTGGAGATCAAGGCTCCCGCTGCTGCGGATCTCGTGGTCAAGATCCTCCTGCAGCACTTCGACGAGGCCGCCTGGCAGGACCCGGCCGGCGCCCCCGCCGTCGTGCTCTCCTTCCATGAGGAGCCGCTGCGCCGCACCGCCGAGCTCGCTCCGCAGATCCCTCTGATGCGCACCACCACGGCGACCTCCGTCGAGTGGTGGGAGTCCTGCCGCCAGCTGCGGGTCGCGCATGTGGGAGTGCGGATCGCCGATGCCCGTCAGGCCGACGTCGAGCGGGCCGCAGAGCTGGGCGCGAAGCTGAACCTGTGGACCGCCCGCGCCGATGAGGAACTCGAGCGGGCCCTCGAGCTCGGCTGCGACACGATCACTGTCGACGATCCTGCCTGGGCGTTCGCGCTGATGGCGCAGCGCGTCACGGTCTGATCGGGCTGGCCCGGGTGCTGCAGAGGCAGGTCCGGGCCCTGCGCGGATCCGGCAGCGGACGCGGAGCGCGACGGCCGGGATCAGCTCGCGTTCTCGACCTCGATATCCAGCCCGGCATCCGCAGGGCCGACGGTGACCAGCCAGAGGTGCTCGACCCCTTCGTCGGCGTAGGCGATGCATTCGGCGTCGTAGTCACCGGCCGCGGTGTCCACGCCGTCCCCGCATTCGACCTCGAGGCTCATCTCCTCCGGGCCGCGCGCCTCGGCCTCCGTGACGAGCAGGGCGCCGAGCTCCTCGGCGCTGAGCACCTTCGTGTCGTGCCCGAAGCCCCAGGTCCCCTCGAAGAGGTTCTCGCCCGTCACCCCGTCGGGCCCCTCAGTCTCGGAGCTTTCGCTGCTCTCTCCCCCTCCGTCGCTCGGGGACTCCCCGGCGTCCGAGGCTGGCTCAGAAGTCTCAGAAGTCTCAGCGGGCTCAGAGGTCTCGGCGGCGTCGGTCGTCCCTCCGCCCGGATCCCCGGCCGGGTCTTCGGTGCTGGTGCCCCCGCACCCCGCGATGAGTGCCGCAGCGGCAAGGATGCTCGCAAGCGGGGCGAGCATCCGGCGGCCCCCTCGTCCGCGCATCGTGCGCTGCGTACACCATCGGCCCCCCGGGCCGCTGTGCGATGCGGTGCGTGTGCTCTCGTGTCCGTTCCTGGTCATCGGGATCCCCTTCCCGGGCGGTCAGCCCGGTTGGTGCCCGCCCGATCTGACGGGCACTGCACCCGTATCGGAGTGCAGAGAATCAGTGTGGCGCAGGACACGTCGGAGGTCCAGAGGGCCCACCTCCGCTCCGCCCATTCATCCCGCCCGTACTGCTCATCCCGCCTACGCTCGACCTGTCGATCCCCTTCTCCCAGGAGTGTCATGCCTGCTCAGTCCGTCCCTTCCCGCCCGCAGCGACCCGCGATCGTGGGCCACCGCGGCGCCTCCGCCCATGCCCCTGAGAACACCCTGCTCGCCTTCCGGAGGGCGATCGAGGATGGCGCCGAGCTGCTCGAGTGCGATGTGCACCTGAGCGCCGACGGCCAGGTGGTGGTGATGCACGACGAGACCATCGACCGCACCGCCGCCGAGGACTCGCCGCTGCGCACCGGTGCGATCGGCGAGCTCACCCGTGCGGAGCTGGACACCGTGCTGCTGGGGGAGGGGGAGCGTGTGCCCTCCCTCGCGGAGCTGCTGGAGATGACCACGGTCCCCGTCTTCATCGAGGTCAAGGTCGCCGCGGCGGCGGCGGCGGTCGCCGAGCTGCTGCGCGCGCTGCCTGCCGGGTCCCCGGCTGCCGCCTCCACCGTGATCTCGTTCCACGCCGATGCGCTCGCGGAGATCCGCCGCGGCGCGGACGTCGCCGTCTCCTATCTGGTCGGCCAGATCGACGAGCAGGCGATCACCACCGCGCGCGAGCTCGGCGCGGCGGGCATCGGGCCTGGCATCGCTGGGCTCAGCCTTCGCGCCGCCGAGGTCGTGCACGAGGCAGGGCTGGCCCTGAACCCCTGGACGGTCAACACCGCCGTGCAGCTCGACGTCGCTCTGGCGTGCGGCGTGGACACGATCACCACGGACGACCCGGCCTGGGCGCAGCGGGAGCTCGACGTCCGCCTGGGGTGAGTGACCGCGGGAGTTCGCGGCAACACCCAGGTCGGAGGGCCCCGCATGGTGCGTCAATGGTGCTTGACCTGTTAAGTCAAGAAGCTTTGACATTTTGAGTCAAGGTAGCTTGACTTGCATGTCAAGGCCCCCTTACATTTGGGGCATGAACACCACGACCCGCACCCCCGCCGCCCCCGCCCGTGCCCGCGCCAACCGCGCCTTCGCCGTCCGCTTCACCGCGGGCATGGTCCTTTTCCTCGCCGGCCTCTTCCTCTCCTTTCTCGTCCAGGACACAGGCTTCCCCGCCTGGATCCCCGCGCTCCTGGTGCTGCCCGCCATCGCCCTCATGGCGTGGGCGAACGTCGAGATGTACCGGAGCGGTGACGAGTTCGAGCGTCGCAAGATCGCCGAGGCCGTGATGCTCGCGTTCGTGATCTCCACCGGCCTGATCCTCGCCGTCGGCTTCCTGCAGTACTTCCTGCTGCCCTCGGTGAACTGGATCTTCGCCTTCGCGATCCTGATGTTCTCGTGGCTCGTGGGCACCTTCGTCTCCTCCGTCCGCTACCGCTGAGAGGGGGCAGTGATGCGCAACGATCTCAAAGCCCGCCGCGCTGAGCGACGCTGGTCCCAGGCCGAGCTCGGCAAGGCCCTCGGCGTCTCCCGGCAGACGGTGATCGCCATCGAGAACGACAAGTACGACCCGTCCCTTCCGCTCGCGTTCAAGCTCGCCGCCCTCTTCGAGTCCCCGATCGAGGAGATCTTCACGCCCGACGAAGCTGAGCCCTCCTGACCGGTTCGTTCCGAACGGGCCGCAGCACACAGATCACCCCGGCCGTGCCTGCCACGGTCGGGGTGATCTGTGCGCGCGATGCCTCGCTCCGTCAGGAGTCGGTGGACTCCTCGTCGGATCCCGATCCGGCGGGCAGCAGCGACTCGATGATCTGCTCCAGAGCGGAGGCGGAGACATCGCTGATCGCGAGCAGATCGCCCGGCTGTGTGCCGGCAGGGTCCTCGGTGCCGTTGTCGACCACGCGCACGCGGTCGGCGAGCGTGAAGACGGTCGCGCGACGTGCTCCCTGATCATTCACCGAGGTGAGCGTGGACAGGGCACGGGTGTCTTCGAGGCCCTCCAGCGACGTCACTGCAGCGACGGTCATCTCCTGAACATCTCCGTCGTCACCGGCGCTGCCGTGCGGGTCCACGAACGCTGCCAGTCGGGAGGGCAGCGAGGCGAGGGTGGGAACGCAGAAATGGTGGAAGCCGTCGGCCGCGACGAACTCCTCGAGCACCCCTCCCGGGAAGAAGTGCAGGCCAAGGGTGGTGCGTACCTGGGAAGCGACGCGCTCGATCGTCAGCAGCGCCTCCGGGGTGCGCCGCAGGGTGAGGATTCCGGCGAGACCGAGCTCAAGCTGGATCAGCCGATCACTCGGTTCACCCTCGCCGATCAGAAGATCCCCTTCCTCCTCGCGGGCCTGGTCGGTCGGGTTCACCAGGCGCCGTGCGATGAGCCCGCGCATCGCTGTGGCGCCCGCGGTCTCACGGTGCACCTGCTCCTGGTCGAGATAGGGGCTGCCGAGGATGCGCAGCGAGGCCTCCCCGTCCAGGGCGAGGAGCTCCTCGTCGGAGAGCACCATCAGGATGTCCGGGTCCTGATCGGCGCGCTCGAGGATCGCCAGTGCTCCCGCCAGGTCTCGCTCAGTGACGACGAGCGGCGAGCTGGGGAGTGCATCGGTGGTGGGGGTGGTCATCGCGGGCTCCTGCCGAGAGGGGTGGTCACCAGGTGAAGGCGTTCTTCAGGCCGTCGGCGACATCGCCGACCTTGTCGGAGACGGTGTCTGCGACGTCGGAGACGGCATCCTTGGCGGCATCCACTCCATCGTTCCACGTGTCGCTGATGACCTCAGACGTGTTGTTCCACAGGTCCTTCGCCCCGTCGACGACATCGCCACCGAAGTCCTTGACCTGATCCCAGTTGTCGACCACCCACTTGATGCCGTCCGCCGCCATCGCGCCGCCCACCAGTACGCCGCCGATCACCTGGAGCGGAACGCCGACCACGGCGCCCACGCCGGTCATATCGCAGATCGTCCCGGCGGTGATGAGGATGCCGCCGACGGCGGTGATTCCGCCGGTGATGGCATGGAAGGTGTCGCCCTTCTTGATCGAATCGATCATCTGCCAGCCACCGGCGAGGATATCCAGGCCGGGCAGGAACTTGCCGGCGACCTTGCCGAACTTCGTGAGCCAGGGGGCCTTCTTCATGAGCCCGTCGAACATCCCGAGCTTCTTGAGGAACGCATCGTATGCCTTGCCCTTCAGCCCGCGAAGCTTCTCGAGAACCTTCTCCGGGTTCTTCTTCATGTTCGACAGGACGTCCCAGATCTTCTTCCCACCCAGGACGATGTTCTTGGCTGCGTCGATGACGCCTTTCCCGACCCCGAACAGCGTGTCCTTGAGCAGATCGAGGATGCTGTGGTCGGTCGCCTCGGAGGCCTCGTCCTGCTCCTCAGCGTGGGTGTCGAGGTCTCTGCTGTGCCGCGACAGCGAGTCGCCCAGCTGGTCGAACCGGGGGGCGGTCCGTCCGGACCACTGCTCCCGGAAGGCATCGGCATCGGTGCCCACCCAGGAAGAAGCGTCCATCACCAGCGGCTCGAGGCGAGCGCGCAGGTCTTCGAGCGAGCCCACTCGCTCTTTCAGCAGCTGCGCGTGTGAACGCAGCTGCTCGGTATCCGCCCCGAAGAACCCGGTCATCATGAACCCCCGTCGTGTCGTGAACAGCTCGCACACTAGGTCCTCCGGGGCGGCTGCGCGATGGGGAGAGGTCCCCATGGGACCTCTCCTCGCGGGGTCGGAGGGAGGGGTGCCGGTCGTAGACTTGCGGCGTGATGACCACGGATGAATCCCTGCAATCTCTGCTCCGGGCTCTCCAGCCGGGATACGAACGGCCGGTTCCGGCCGCCGGCTGGGCATCGTTCGCGCGGCGCTTCCTGCAGTCGGGAGAGATCGTGCTGTTCGCGTTCGAGGGGGAGGGGTGGACCTGGGTGGACCCCCTGCTGCTGGTCACCGATCGAAGGGTGCTCCACCTGCGTCGGGGTCTGAGGTGGAGGGTGCTGCGCGAGGTGCAGGCTGCGGAGGTCCGGGGGGCCGACTGCGCTTCCGGCACGGTGGCGGGACACGTGCGGATCCTTCTGCGTGATGGTTCCTCCCTCCGGACCCGCCAGAACGTCTCCAAGGATGAGGCGGTGGCTCAGGGCTTCGTCGACGGGGTCAACCGCCTCGTCGCCGGTGGAGGCCGCTCCGCCTCCCGCCACTGAACCCAGCACCCGCCAAGCAAGTACCTATGCCTGTCGATGCATATGTCGGGACCGGGCGATGCTGTCCGGGTATCCGCCCCCATGTCCGGACGCTTTGCTGTGACCTGCGCGACAAGCCTCCCGGAGCTGTTTTCCCAGGTGCATGGCCATGACAGTCGTCTGCATGTTCACGCATCGAACGTCCAGTGCGACTTCTGGGCGACGCCGCGTACCCTGGGCGACGCCGTGACCTCCGCTTCCGCGGAGCCCCCGTGAAATCGGGGGCCCCCGGGCCCCCTGAAAGGACCGCGATGCTCGACTCGACGCTCCAGGACACATTTGACCAGGTGCTCCGCCGCAACCCCGGCGAACCCGAGTTCCACCAGGCAGTCCGGGAGGTGTTCGAGTCGCTGGAGGTCGTCCAGTCCCGGCACCCCGAGTATCAGGATCATGGCATCCTGATGCGCCTGAGCGAGCCTGAGCGCCAGATCATCTTCCGTGTCCCCTGGGTCGATGACCAGGGCGTTGTGCAGGTCAATCGCGGTTTCCGCGTCGAGTACAACTCCGCGCTGGGCCCGTACAAGGGTGGCCTGCGGTTCCATCCGTCGGTGAACCTCGGGATCGTGAAGTTCCTCGGCTTCGAGCAGATCTTCAAGAACTCCCTGACCGGCCTGCCCATCGGCGGCGGCAAGGGCGGATCCGACTTCAATCCGGCCGGCCGCAGCGACGGCGAGGTGATGCGCTTCTGCCAGTCCTTCATGACCGAGCTGCACCGCCACATGGGCGAGTACACCGACGTCCCCGCCGGCGACATCGGCGTGGGCCCGCGCGAGATCGGCTACCTCTTCGGTCAGTACAAGCGCCTGACCAACCGCTACGAGGCGGGCGTGCTCACCGGCAAGGGCCTGGACTGGGGCGGGTCCCTCGTGCGCAAGGAGGCCACCGGCTACGGTGCGGCCATCTTCGCCGACGAGATGCTCAAGGCCCGCGGCTCCTCCTTCGACGGCCGCCGCGTCTCCGTCTCCGGCTCGGGCAATGTCGCGCTCTACGCGATCGAGAAGGCCAAGCAGCTCGGCGGCATCCCCGTCACCGCCTCCGACTCCTCCGGCTATGTGGTCGACGAGAACGGCATCGACCTCGAGCTGCTCCAGCAGGTCAAGGAGGTGGAGCGCGGTCGCATCACCGAGTACGCGGAGCGCCGCGGCAACGGTGCTCGCTTCGTCGCCGGCGGCAGCGTCTGGGACGTCCCGGTGGACATCGCTCTGCCGAGCGCCACCCAGAACGAGCTCGATGTCGACGCCGCCCGCACCCTGGTCAAGAACGGCGTGCTGGCCGTCTCCGAGGGCGCGAACATGCCCTCCACGCCGGAAGCTGTCAGCGTGTTCCGTGCGGCCGATGTGGCCTTCGGTCCCGGCAAGGCGGCGAACGCCGGTGGTGTTGCCACCTCCGCTCTGGAGATGCAGCAGAATGCGAGCCGCGACGCGTGGAGCTTCGAGCACACCGAGCAGCGCCTCACCCAGATCATGAAGGGCATCCACGCCACCTGCCTGGAGACCGCCGATGAGTTCGGCCGCCCCGGCGACTACGCACTGGGCGCCAATGTCGCAGGCTTCCGCAAGGTGGCCGACGCGATGATCGCCTTCGGCGTGATCTGAGCCGACCCTGAGCTGATCCGGGCCGAACCGCCCGGGCCTGGCCTGTGCCTGACGCGAATGCGCGCTGTGCCTCCACTCGTGGAAGCGCGGCGCGCATTCGCATTCGGCTGCCGAGGTGCGGGCCGAGGCGTCAGGTGACCGTCACGGTGAGCTCGATCGGGTCGATGTCGCGGGGCCCCTGGTCGCAGTCCTCAGCGATCTCGGTGCGGTAGCAGTGCACGATCCGTACGGTCGAGGTGCCGGGCGCGAGTCCGGTGAGCTCGACGGCGTAGGGGAACTCTCCGCCGGTCCCGCCGGTGTCCCGGCGCTCCGGCACGCCGAACACCTCGCTGTTCATGAGCACGCGGGCCATGACGACGCCGTCATCCACCCTGCCGTTCTCCCTCGAGACGCCCTCCGCGGCGGGGACCGCGCCCCAGTCGTCGCCCACGCCCGGCGACCAGTCGCCGAGGGCCACCTGGGCCGTCTCGCCGACCTCGATCGACACCTCGTCCGTGCCCTCGGGCAGCAGGTCAGGGTCCAGCAGATAGCAGCTGGTCAGCATCAGGACCGCCGCGGCCGCTGCCGCCAGGCGGAGGGGCCGCGCGCTGCCCCGTCGAAGGCATCGTCGATCGCCGCCCGGGCAGGCCTGCTGCGGCGCCGTCGTCGCATCGCGTCGTCCCATGTGCGCTCCCCTCGAGCATGTCGTACGAGCTGCTGGCAGGCGACCCCCATCGCCCCGCACAGAATACCTGCCGGATGTGACCCGGGGCACTCCGCCGTTGCTGAGAACAGTTCTCAGGAACTGCTATTGTCCTGCCTATGATTCAGATGAGAACCATTGTCATGAAGCGTCGTGCCGTCGTGCTCCTCAGCGCCGGGATGCTCGCACTCTCCGCCTGCGGCGGGATGGCCGGCGGAGGAGAGGACGGGGCCGGCGGCGGGGCGTCCGACGGCGGCGCGGCCGGCGGAGAGGCGGCGCCGGCGACCGATCGCACCGAGGTGGGCGCCCTCTCCCCGCGCATCGTTCTCGCCCACGACGGCGGCGTGACCACGATCGACTCCTCCGACGGCAGCACCGTCGGCAGCACCGACGTCACGGGCTACGCCCGGCTGAACCCCGCCGGGGATGGCCGCCACGTCGCCGTCAGCGCCTCCGGCACCATCACCATGTACGACACCGGCCTGCTCGCCCAGGGCCACGGCGACCACTTCCATTACTACGTCCAGGATCCTGCTCTCACCGACCTGTCCATCCCGGCGCCGATGCCCGGCCACGTGGTCTCCCACGGGGACCGCACCGCCCTGTTCGCCGACGGCACCGGCGACATCACCCTCATCGACCCCACCGCGCTGGTCGACGGCGACCTCGGGATCCTCGAGGAGACCAGCACCGAGGCACCGCACCACGGCGTCGCGGTGCCGCTCTCCGACGGGGGCCTGATCGTCACCCAGGGCACCGAGGACGAGCGCCACACGGTGCAGGCGCTCGACGCCGACGGGAACGTCACCGCCGAGACCGACGACTGCCCCGGCGTGCACGGCGAAGCCTCTGCGAAGCCCACGGAATCCGGCGACGTGATCAGCCTGGGCTGCGAGAACGGCTCCGTGGTCTACCGCGACGGGGAGTTCCACAAGGTCGCGATCGACGGCGACTTCCAGCGCTCCGGCAACCAGAAGGGTCACGAGGACTCGTCGATCGTGCTCGCCGATCACAAGGTCGAGGCCGATCCCGAGGGCGGTGCCGAGCACCCCACCGAGATCGCCCTGATCGACACCAGTGACAACACCCAGCAGATCGTGGACCTGGGCTCGGAGTACTGGTTCCGCTCCCTGGACCGCGGTCCTCACGGCGAGGCCCTGGTGCTCACCGCCGATGGCGAGCTGAACATCCTGGATCCCGAGACCGGCGAGATGCTCCACGAGGTCCCCGTGACGGGCGAATGGAGCGAGCCGGAGAACTGGCAGGAGGCCGGGCCCATGCTGGCCGTGGCCGACGGCACCGCCTTCGTCGTCGACCCCGCAGCGCAGAAGCTCACGATGGTCGACGTCAAAAGCGGCGAGATCTACCGCGAGCTGGAGCTGCCCGTGGTGCCGCACGAGATCCAGGTGACCACCGGTACCGCGTCCGGCGAGTACGAGATCTCGCCCGGAGCGGACGAGCACGAGGGCCACGAGCAGGAGGGCGGCGAGGCGAGCGACGCTGGTGGCCATGAAGACCACCACCACGAGGGCGGCGACCACGAGGGTCACGACCACTGACCCGGCGCTCCTCAGCCCGCTGAGCTCAGCGCCAGCTCCCATGCGCCGATCTCGATCACGGCCCCGCCCTCCACTCCGGCTTTCAGGTCGAAGGGGGCGGGGCTGGGATCGTTGCCGTCGGACGCGGCGAGCTCGACGGGCAGCGGCGCCCCGCCCGAGTCGAGGCGGATGCTCAGCGTCTGCGGAGTCTCCTGATCGGCCGCGGTGCGATAGCCGGGCCAGTACAGACCCGAGCTCGCGGTGCCTCCAGGGACGAGCCCGACGCCACCCTCCGGCTGCACGGCGGCCTCGAGGTGGGTGAGCGGTTCCGGGCGCAGGTCGATCTGCTCGGCACCCTGTTCGAGGGTCAGCTCCGGGACGCCGCGCAGCGCGCAGGCCTCGTCGCCGACGTTCGTCGCGGTGAGCGTCGCCGCCGAGTTGCCGGTCCACCCATCCCAGCCCCCGGCCACGACCTGCAGCGACTCGGGATCGCAAGCAGGGAGGCCGGCGGCCTCCACGGCGGGAGCGGCGGGGATCCCAGCGTTCGGGGACTTCTCCGGTGCGGGGCCTCCGCTGCCAGGACCATCGTCCCCGGCGCTGCCGCTCGCCATCGGCGATTCGGATCCCGGGTCCCCACCCGGGGTCACGCCGGCGGCAGGGTCGGAATACTGCCAGGCATCTGCGGCGGGGGCGTCGACCGGCCAGGCGGCGAACACCCCGAGCGTCAAGATCGCGGTGATGGCGAGAGGCATGCTGATCCGGCGCGCGGTGGGAACGGGGGGCGACGGTTCCGCACCGCTGCTCCTCTGCTCAGCAGAGCGCATGGCGGTGACCTCGGCAGCTGCCTGCCGGGGGAGCAGCCGGCCCGCGACGGTGATCCCGGTCGCGAGCAGCGTGCACAGCGCCGGAACCCCCAGCAGGGGAGTGCCCACCACCAGGACACTCCCCAGGAACACCATGGGATGCAGGGCGAACAGTCCGAGTGCCACCAACGGGGCCCCCACGCCGATGCTCGCCAGCCAGTACGCCCCGCGATCAGAGGCGGCACCGGGACGCATCCATCGCCACGCTCCGAGAACGGCGACGGCGGCTGCGATGCCCGCCACTGCGAGACCGAGCGGCCTCGAGGCGGCGATCGCGACCCATCCGGCAGCGGTGAGCAGGGCAGCGGCCAGGAGCAGCACCCCGACCAGGCGGCCGAACCGCGCCGCACGATGCCGCCGCGATGGCCGCGCAGGTGAAGGAACAGGTGAAGGAGCCGAGCGCTCGGCTAAGCCGGCCTCGGCCGGCACCGGCCGGGCAGAGACCAGGTGCCCAGCGAGGAACCAACCGATGAGCGAGGCGATCCCGGCCGCGGCGGTGACGGCGAGGTAGTGGCGTCGGGCGTCGATCCACAGATCAGTGCAGGTGGTGTCGTTGCAGTCGAAAGCCCAGGCCGGGGAATCACCGAGACGGCTCGCCCAGACCCCGATCACGAGCAGCACCGCGAACCCCGTGAGCATCAGCACGGTGGCGAGGATTCCGACCGCGGCAGGGTGGGACGCAGCGGTGCGGCGCACAGCGTGTGCGGGGCGTGGAGGGAGCGGTCGGGGCACGTTCGCAAGCTATCCGAGGAACAGCCGGCCTTCTGGCCGGCCACCAGGACCTGCACCTCTCGCACACGGACCCTCCACCGCCGCAGCCCCGGGGGCGGACCGTTCACCTCCGGCAGCGTGCCCCAGAGCTCAGAAGCCCAGCTGCTCCGCTCGGGCGATGACCGCCTCGGCCGTCGCGACGGTCTGATCCACGTACGCCTCGCCGAACAGCTTCACATGGGCCAGCAGCCCGAAGAACAGGTGGGCGGGGAGGTCCTGCTCCCAGCCGCGGGGCAGCGGGTGCTCGGCGACGTAGCCCTCGAAGATCTCCTCGAGGTGCGGCGCATCGAACAGGGACAGCATCGCGAGGTCCTCGAGCCGGTGGCCGCCGTGGGCAGCGGGGTCGATGAGGGTCGCGCCGTCGGCGGTCCACAGCAGATTGCCCGACCACAGGTCGCCGTGAACTCGGGACGGCTCCTCGGTGCCCTGCCCGCTGATGCCGTCGAAGGCGCCGTCGGCGATCAGATCGATGGCTTCATCGACGGTGTCGTGGCCGTCGGCGCCGAGCACGCGGGTGACTGAGTCGGCGAGCGGGCGCAGGCGGTCCTCGGCCCAGAACTCGACGAAATCTGTGCGTGGTGCGGTCTCGACCGCGAAGGGGCTCTCAAGGGGGCCGAAGTAGGCGGGATCGGCGGGGGCCCAGCCGAAGGCCTCCGCGCCGGCATCGTGCAGGCGGGCGAGCCCGCGGCCCAGCTCGCGGGCAGCCTCGGGGGTGGGCGGGACAGAGTCCAACCGCTCCAGGTGCAGGGCGTTCTTCTCCTCCGCGAGCACTTCGACGACCGGCACCACCTGGGGCTCTGCGAGCCAGCGCAGTCCAGCGGCCTCGGCCGCCACATAGCCCTTGGGGGCGCTCTCGGCATGCTTCACGAAGTCATTCATGGGCCCACCGTACGCAGAGCCCCCACCGAAAGCGCCACCCGGGGTGTCGCGAGGCACTGTGGCGGCATCGCGAGCGGTCACCGGTGCGGGTCCGACGCACCACTCCTCAGACGCTGATTCCCAGTGTCGCCGCGAGGGTGCGCCGCAGCGTCGGCAGCACCCGTGCATGCATGGAGCGGGTCGAGGCGCGGGAGGCGACATGCACCAGCATCGCGCTGCGCTCGTAGGCGGTCCAGGCCCGCATCCGCCGGCGCAGGGAAGCCACATCGGACACTGAGGCGGGCAGCTCTCCGCGCTCGCCGCGGGCCTGCACATAAGCCCGCACGAAGCGGTCGACCTGCTCCTCGGCCAGCGGCACGTACCAGGGCCCGCCGTGCACGGCGCCGCCGAGAATCGCGAGGTCCCGGGCAGGATCGTCGCCCTGCGCCCACTCGAAGTCGATGTACTGCACCCGTGGTGCGCCGGTGACCGGGTCGCTGCCGTGCCAGAGGATGTTCGTCGAGCAGAGATCACCGTGGGCCAGCACGTACCCGTCCAGCTGTGCGATCTCGTCGTCGACGGCGGCGACCTCCGCGCGCGAGGCCTCAAGCAGGGGGCCGAGCACGTGCTCCTGGATCGCTGCGCCATGGGACTGCTGCCAGGACTCGAACTCCGCCTCGACCTCGGGCAGCAGCGGCTGCGGCCCCGGGGTCACCGCCGCCCAGGGGTCCGCCCCCAGCGACACCGGCCCGCGGCCCGGGGCGGGCACGGCATGAAGCTGCGCGAGATGCGCGGCATGAGCCTGCAGATGCGCGCCGGTCCAGGTCGTCGGCGAGGCGGCGATCCCCGGGATCTCGGAGGTCACCACATACGGATGGCCGATCGGGCTGGTCGCGGGATCATCGTGGACGGCGATGGGTTCCGGGCCCACCTCAGCGGGCAGCAGGGTCAGCGCCGCGATCTCATAGGCCAGATCCTGATGCAGCTCCGCGGAGGTGACGTGCGGAATCCTCACGATCACCGGTGCGTTCTGCTGCGGGATGACCCGCCAGGCGGCGAAGCGCTCGCCGACGCCCGCGAGCGTGACCCGGGCCTGCCCCGACAGCGACGCCGGCAGCACCGACTTGTGCAGCCCGGGCAGCCGCACGGGGGAGGCGTCCTCTCGCAGGGGCAGCACCAGTGTGCCCTCGCGCCAGACCTCCGCCAGCAGCTCGCCCATCGCGGCGGAGGCGGGATCCAGCGGTGTGGAGGGTGGTTCTCCCTGGTGGGGGACCATCGGGGCTCCTCGTGGTCGGTGCTCTGATCCTACCGGCGGCGGAGGAGTCTCACCGGAGATGCGCGCGGTTTAGCATGGTCAGGCACCCCCGAGGGCCCGGGAGGGCCCGCCTGGCCCGGCTGCCTGGCCGCCGGGGGCTTCGCCGTCCGGGCCCGTCGGCCCGCCGCTCCGTCTCCTGCAAGGACACCGCCCATGGAACTCGCCCTGCTCGCCATCGTCGTGGGCGTCGGCGTGGGGATCGTGGTGGGGGCGCTTGGTGCCGGTGGCGGCATCCTCGCAGTGCCGGTGCTGGTCTTCCTGCTGGGCATGCCGACCCATGCCGCGACCGCATCGAGCCTGATCATCGTGCTGATCACCGCGCTCTTCAGCCTCCCGCACCATGCCCGGCACGGGAACGTGGAATGGAAGAACGGGCTGGTGTTCGCGGGGGTCTCGGTGGTGGGTGCGGTCGTCGGCTCCCGGCTGTCGGCGCTGGTGCCTGCACAGGTGCTGCTCACCCTGTTCGGGGTGATGCTGGTGGGCGTCGCGATCGCGATGCTGCGGCGCGCGCTGCGCACCCGCCGTGCTGAGCGTGATGAGGCCGCTGCTCATGGCTCACACGGTGCGCGCGAGACCGACGAGCCGGTGGCGGTCCACGACGATCCGGTGCTGGACCAGCCCGGCCCGGACACCGTCGAGACCGCGGACGGCATCCATCACCACCACGGCGAGCCCGAACTGCCACTGCTGCCCGCCCCGGCCCCTGCGCCCCGGACGCTGGTGGTGATCGCCGCCGCGACCCTCACCGGCTTCCTGACCGGCTTCTTCGGCGTGGGCGGCGGGTTCATCGTGGTGCCGATGCTGGTCATCGCGCTGGGCCTGGCGATGCGCCACGCCTCCGGGACCAGCCTGCTGGTGATGATCATCGCGACAGCGACGAGCCTGCTGGCCAGGCTCGGCACGGACGTCCAGATCGATTGGACGATCACCCTGATCTTCGCCGCCGGCTCCGCGGTGGGAGGGATCCTCGGTGGCCCGCTCTCGGCGAAGGCCCGCCCCTCCACGCTCACGCTGCTGTTCTCGGTGCTGCTCGGCGGCGTGGCCGCAGTGACCCTCGTGCAGACCCTGCTGCTGGGCTGAGCAAGTCTGAGCTGGGCTGAGCCGGGCCGGCGGGGAAGCGCGCGAGGCCCAGCTGTCGAGGCGGATACTGGGCGCATGCCCGACAGCTCCGCGCCCGACAGCTCCGCGCCCGCCACCTCAGCGCCCGACAGCTCCGCGCCCGCCACCTCAGCGCCCGACAGCTCAACGTCCGCCACCTCAGCGCCGGACGCCTCAGCGTCCGCCACCCCCGCGCCGCACCCGCGCTCACCCGCGCAGCGACCGCCCGTCTTCCCTCATCAGGTCACGCTGACCCTGCTCGCCGTGGAGGACGCCCCGGTGCTCGCGGAACTCGAGACCCGCAATCGCGAGCAGCTGATGGCCGGTGCTCCGGCCCGGGCGGAGGGATGGTTCACCGAGGCCGGGCAGCGCACGGCGATCGCCCACGCCGTGGCCGACCGGGAGGCAGGCGGCGGTCTCCCGTTCACCATCCGGCTCGAGGACAAGGGGGCGACGAGGATCGTGGGCCGCCTCAACCTCTCGACCATCATCCGCGGGGCCTTCGAGTCGGCCTCGCTCGGCTACTGGGTCGACACGGACGTCACCGGCCGCGGCGTCGCCACCCACGCGGTGCAGAGCGCGATCGCCGTGGCCTTCGGCGGCCTGGGCCTGCACCGGCTCCAGGCCGAGGTGAAGGTCGGCAACGAGGCCTCGGTGCGCGTGCTCGAGTACTGCGGCTTCACCGAGTACGGCCTGGCGAAGGACTATCTCCGGCTCGGCGGTGACTGGGCGGACTGTCGCCTGTTCCAGCTGATCGAACCGCACTGGCAGCCAACCGCCCCGGGCTCCGCCTGATCCGCGTCCCGGCCCCCGCCGCACTCAGCCCCGCCTGGCTCCGGCCTGACCCGCCCCCACCTCACCCAGCCCCGCCGCATTCAGTCTCGCCTGACCTGATCCGCCTCGTGGCCCAGCTGGCATGTCGAGTACGGGCGACAGAGAGCACGCTCCGGATATATGACCAGAGCGTGCTCTCTAGCGCCAGTACTCGACGGCAGGGCCGGAGCCGGGGCCGGTGCCGGAACCGGGGGTGGTGCCGGTGCCGGTGCCAGGGCCGGAGCCGGTGCCGGTGCCGGGGCCGGGGCCGGTGGTGGGAGCGGCGACGGTGCGCACCGCGTCGTTGATCAGTCGAGCTGCGGCGCGGGCGGTGCGCCCGTCGATGTCCAGGGAGGGGTTCAGCTCCACCACGTCGAGCAGGGCGAGCTTCCCGCTGCTGGCGGCGGCGCGCACGGCCGCAGCGATCAGCGGCAACGGCACCCCGTAGGCAGCCGGCGCCGAGACCCCCGGGGCCACGGCCGCGGGCAGCACGTCCAGGTCGATGGTCAGGTAGAGCACGTCCAGGTCAGCGGCGAACCCCTCGACGAAGCGCGCGATCCCCTCGGCTCCCGCAGCGAGGCACTGCTCATCGGTCCACCACTGCACGCCGAGCTGCTCGGCCCTGGCGAACAGCGCTCCCGTGTTGGACGGCTCGGCGATCCCGAGCACCGCGTAGGCCAGCTCACGGCCGGCAGCCTGTTCGGCCGCCGCCATCTGCGCGAAGGGGGTGCCGGAGGTGGGGCGAGGCTCCTCGCGCAGGTCGAAGTGGGCATCGAGGTTCAGCACTCCCCAGCGCTGTCCCGCGCTGGGCCCGATCTCAGAGCTGACCAGACCGTTGTACGAGGACCAGGCCGTCTCGTGCCCGCCCCCGAGCACCACCGTCAGCCGGGAGCCGGGACGGTCCAAGCCCTGCGCGGTGAGGGCCGCGGCCGCGGCCTGCCCACCCTCGAGGTCCTCGCCGATCGTCTCGGCATCGCCGAGGTCGTGCAGGCCCATCTCGCCGCGGGCGAGGGGCCCGTGCAGGGCCAGCGGTGACAGGGCGCGGCGCAGCGCGGCAGGCCCGTCGGCCGCTCCGACTCGGCCGCGGTTGCGGCGCACCCCCTCGTCGGAGCGGAAGCCGAGCAGCGCGATGTGAGCGGAGGCGGCATCCGCCGCTCCGGGACCGGCGACGCTGCGGACCACCTGGTGCCAGCGGGCGTGCTGGGGGCCGTTGCCGTCATTCCGGCCGGACCAGGCGCTGTCAGCGTCGGGAGAGTTCGTCATCGGGGCTCCTCGTCTGCGCACCAGGGAGTAGGTTCGCCCATCATGGCACCCGGCCTGGGTGAACGACCTGCCAGAGCACGAGACTGGGTCCGGCCCACCGGACAACGCCGACCGACGGTCCTGCGCATCCCGGTGCACCACCAGCACGATCCTTGCCGATCTGATCGAGGGAGAGACGATGACCCAGCGAGAGCGGCACGGCGCGGCGCAGGAACGACGGCGGCTCGGCAGCAGCGACGAGCCCGTCGAGGACGCCCTGGCCGAGGAGTTCGAGAACACGGTCACGGAGGGTGCGAACCGCCTGAACCGCACCTGGCGGGCGTTGGTGATCACCGGGCTGTTCGGCGGGATCGATGTGGGCCTGGGGCTGCTGGCGATGCTCGCAGTGCTGGATGCGACGGGGTCGAAGCTGCTGGGCGGCCTCGCCTTCGGCATCGGCCTCTATGCACTGCGGCTCGCGCACTCGGAGCTGTTCACCGAGGACTTCCTGGTCCCGATCAATGCCATCGCTGCCGGGCACGGGACCTGGTGGCAGCTGCTGCGGCTGTGGGTGACGACCCTGATCACCAACCTCGCCGGGGGCTGGGCGTTCACCTGGGTCGTGGTGGCAGCTTTTCCTCGGTTCGACGATGAGCTGATCGAGGCGAGCACGAGCTACATGGAGAAGGGTCTGACCCTGGAGACGGCCGCCCTCGCAGTGCTCGCCGGATTCACGATCACCTTGGTCGCCCGCATGAACCAGGGCTCGAGCGCGGGTATTGCGACACTCGCGAACTCACTCATCTCGGGGCTGCTGGTGGTGGGACTGGGCATGCTCCACGGGGCGCTGAGCTCGGCGGTGATCTTCGGGGCGATGCACGCAGGCGCCGAGGCCACCTACCTCGAGTGGCTGATCTGGTTCGCCTGGGTGATCCCGCTGAACATGGCCGGCGGCCTGGTGATGCTCACGCTCCCGCGCCTGGTGCGCACCTGGGAGCTCGTCACGGAGGAGCGCGCCTCGCAGCGCGCCGCGACGGGAGGCTCCGTGGCGGACTGAGCCCGGAGGAGCCCAGGGAGTGGCATCCTTGCGGATCATGGCACCACCGAAAGTCCCAGCGGCCGACGCGACGCTGCGTCTGCTGACCTTCCTCGCCTCCCGCAGTTCCCCGGTCCCGGCCGCGCAGCTCGCCGCGCAGCTCGCCCTGCCCCGCTCGCGCACCTACGACCTGCTGACCACCCTCGTGGAGCATGGCTACGTGATGCATCTGGAGCAGGAGCGGCTGTACGGGCTGGGGCCCGCCGCGCAGGTGCTCTCCGGTGCCTACCTGCGCCAGGAGCCGCTGGCGAGGATCGGCCGCCGCGTGATCGAGGCAATGGTCGACGAGGTCGGCGAGTCGGGCCACCTCGCGGTGCTGCACGGCCGCGACGTGCTCTACGTGATCGAGGAGCGGGCCCGGAGCCGACCCAGCCTGGTCACCGACGTCGGTGTGCGGATCTCCGCCCACCTCACCGCGAGCGGCCGCGCGATCCTCGCCGAGCTCCCGCCCGCCCAGCTGCGCGCCCTGTTCGGCACGCGGGACGACTTCACCTCCCGCACCACGGTGCCGGGACCGGAGAGCCCCAAGGACCTGCGCGAGCTCCTCACCCGGGTGCGGGCCGATGGGGTCGCCCACGAGACCGGGGAGGTCACCGAGGAGCTCGCCTCAGTGGCGGCGGTCGTGCACGACCATGCCGGCTGGCCCGCCGCCGCGGTGGCGATCACCTTCGAGGAGTCACGGACCCCCGTGGAGGTGCGTGATCGGTGCACGGCCGCGGTGCGCGCAGCGGCCGAGGAGATCACCCGCAGGCTCGGCGGGCGGCGCTCTGTCGTTGGTGTATAGCCGTCCCGAGCGCTGAAGGCGATGACGCCGCCAGCGGCTTCGAGGCCGTGGAGCCGCAGAGGCCCGCATGTGGGCTGCCAGGCAGTTCAAGGACGGTCGAGCGGGCCACTCTTAGGGGCATCGTGAACCGTCGCGACCTCGGTGGGTGTCGAGCTGCAGGCATCATTCCAGGCGCTCACCGTCGTGGAGTAGCTACCGCTATACATGACGGTGTCGCCCTCGGCCGCGAAGACTTCGCCGGTGCGATCATGAACGACGTAGCGAGTGCCGTCTTCTCGGGTGACTCCGATTGCGGTGGGGAAGAGGACGCCCACAGTTATGGCCGCGCCCAAGAAGGTGCAGCCTTCGTCGTCGATGACAAAGTCGCCGCTCACGACGGCAGCATCGCCGCCGTCACCTTCTTCCCACGTGAAAGTGGGGATCTCGAACGTCGTTGACCCTCCTGGCGGCTGCCCAGCGCACCCCGTCACGAGCACCGCGATCGCGAGACCGGCAAGGCCAGCCAGAGCGCGGCGCCCTGTCGGTCACTTGTCCGGCATGCCGGACACAAGCGGCGCGAAGGCCCTCGACCCCTCCCGTCGGCGGTGGTGTCCTGTACCGAACACCCCGCAGCGCGGAACCCCCGAGCAGCCCTCGACCCCAGGAGCCAACGATGACCCTCCCCGGAGCCCGCCCCGTCCGTGCCGCCCGCGGCACGACCCTCAGCGCGAAGTCCTGGCAGACCGAAGCCCCGCTGCGGATGCTCATGAACAACCTCGACCCCGAGGTCGCCGAGCGCCCCGACGACCTGGTCGTCTACGGCGGCACCGGACGCGCCGCCCGCTCCTGGGAGGCCTTCGACGCGATCGTCGAAACCCTCAAGGACCTCGAGGATGACGAGACCCTGCTGGTCCAGTCCGGCAAGCCCGTCGGCGTGCTGCGCACCCACGAGTGGGCCCCGCGCGTGCTGCTGGCCAACTCCAACCTCGTCGGCGACTGGGCGAACTGGCCCGAGTTCCGCAAGCTCGAAGCCGAGGGTCTGATGATGTACGGCCAGATGACCGCCGGTTCCTGGATCTACATCGCCACCCAGGGCATCCTCCAGGGCACTTTCGAGACCTTCGCGGCGATCGCCCAGAAGCGTTTCGGCGGCACCCTGGCCGGCACCATCACCCTCACCGGCGGCTGCGGCGGCATGGGCGGCGCCCAGCCCCTCGCCGTGACCCTCAACGACGGCGTCTGCCTGATCGTGGACGTGGACCGCACCCGGCTCGAGCGCCGCGTCGCCAAGCGTTACTGCCACGAGATCGCCGACGACCTCGATGACGCGATCGCGCGTGCCAACGCCGCCAAGGCCGAGCAGAAGGGCCTCTCGATCGGCATCGTCGGCAACGCCGCCGAGGTCTTCCCGGCTCTGCTCGAGCGCCATCAGGCGGGCGACCTGCAGATCGACATCGTCACCGACCAGACCTCCGCCCACGACCCGCTGAGCTACCTGCCGCTCGAGGTCACCGTCGAGGACTGGAAGGCGGAGTCGGAGGCCGACGAGGAGGGCTTCACCAAGAAGTCCCGCGAGTCCATGGCCCGTCAGGTGCAGGCCATGGTCGAGTTCCAGGATGCCGGCGCCGAGGTGTTCGACTACGGCAACTCGATCCGCGACGAGGCCCGCCACGCCGGCTACGACCGTGCCTTCGAGTTCCCCGGCTTCGTCCCCGCCTACATCCGCCCCCTGTTCTGCGAGGGCCTCGGCCCGTTCCGCTGGGTCGCCCTCTCCGGTGATCCCGAGGACATCAAGGTCACCGACGCGGCGCTCAAGGAGCTCTTCCCCGAGAACGAGCACCTGCACCGCTGGCTGGATGCGGCGAACGAGCACGTCGAGTTCGAGGGCCTGCCCGCCCGCATCTGCTGGCTCGGCTACGGCGAGCGGCACCAGGCCGGGATGCTCTTCAACGACCTGGTGCGCGACGGCAAGGTCAAGGCCCCGATCGTCATCGGCCGAGACCACCTCGACTCCGGCTCCGTCGCCTCCCCGTATCGCGAGACCGAAGCCATGCTCGACGGCTCCGACGCGATCGCGGACTGGCCTCTGCTGAACGCCCTCACCGCCACCTCCTCGGGCGCGACCTGGGTCTCGATCCACCACGGCGGCGGTGTCGGCATCGGCCGCTCGATCCACGCCGGCCAGGTGGGCCTCGCCGATGGCACCGATCTCGCCCGCCAGAAGCTCGAGCGCCTGCTGACCAATGACCCCGCCATGGGCGTGCTCCGCCACGTCGACGCCGGCTACTCCGGGGCCGACGACGTCGCCCACGAGCGCGGCGTCCGCGTCCCGATGACCCCCGTGCGCAGGGACTGACCATGAGCAGCACCCTGATCTCCGGCATCAGCGAGCTGTGGACTCTAGATCCCGCTCTCGACGATCCCGCCCGCTCCGGCAGCGTGACCGACGAGCAGGTCCTCCGTGACGCAGCCCTGGTCATCGAGGCAGGACGCGTCGCCTGGACCGGCCCGGCGGCAGAGGCGCCGGCCGCCGACGACGCCACCGATCTCGAAGGCCGCGCCGTGCTGCCCGGCTGGGTCGACTCCCACTCCCATCTCGTCTTCGACGGCGATCGCGCCGCCGAGTTCGAGGCCAGAATGGCGGGGGAGTCCTACAGCGCCGGCGGCATCGGGGTCACCACCGGGGCCACCCGCACCGCCTCCGACGAGCACCTGCGCGCCCTGGTGCACGGCCGGATCGCGGAGGCCCTCGCGGGCGGCACCACCACACTCGAGACGAAGACCGGCTACGGCCTCACCGTCGAGCACGAGACCCGGGCCGCCGCCCTGCTGTCCTCCCTGATCGCGTCGGGCGAGCTCGACGAGGCCACCTTCCTCGGCGCCCACCTGGTGCCCGCGGAGTTCGACGGCCGGGAGGGCCGGCCCGGGGCCGAGGAGTACGTGGACCTGGTCAGCGGGGAGATGCTCGCCGCCGTCGCCCCGCACGTGCGCTGGATCGATGTCTTCTGCGAGGAGGGCGCCTTCGACCCCGAGCAGTCCGAGCGGGTGCTGCGCGCCGGCGCCGCTGCGGGGCTCGGGCTGCGGGTGCACGGCAACCAGCTGGGCCGTTCCGGCGGGGCGGCGCTGGCTACCGAGCTCGGCGCAGCGAGCGTGGACCACGTCAACCACCTCTCCCCGGCCGATGTCGAGGCGCTCGCCGCCACAGCCGCCCGATCGACCGCGCCGGGGGACCGGCCCGGGCTGCTCGCCGTGGATGCCGGGCCGACGGTCGCGACCGTGCTGCCCGCCTGCGACCTCTCCACCCGTTTGCCGCTCGCTCCGGCCCGCGAGCTGCTGGACGCCGGCGCGACGGTCGCGATCGCCTCGAACTGCAACCCCGGCACCAGTTACACCAGCTCGATGAGCTTCTGCGTCACCACTGCCGTGCTCCAGATGCACCTCTCACTGGCCGAAGCGCTCCACGCCGCCACCCGCGGCGGTGCGCTCGCTCTGCGCCGCACCGACGTCGGCCACCTCGGGATCGGTGCCCGCGCCGATCTGCACGTGCTCGACGCCCCCGCGGCGATCCACCTTGCCTACCGGCCCGGCATGCCGCTCACCCACCAGGTGTGGCGTGCCGGGACCCGACGCGTCTGATCTCCCCGTCGTCCCTGGTCGCCGACCTCCCCGCCCCCGATCGCCGACCCCTCCGTCCCGAAAGGACCCCATGACCATCCCCGCCATCGAGCACCCCACAGTCACCCTCTCCACCGCCGGGCTCACCGCCGCCGACGTCCTCGCCGTGGCCCGCCACCGCGCCCGCGTCGAGCTCGACCCCGATGCTCGCGAACAGGTGGCGTCGGTCCGTGCGCACATCGACGCGCTCGCCGCCGGAGACACCCCCGTCTACGGCGTCTCCACCGGCTTCGGGGCGCTGGCCGACACCTCGATCCCGCCCAGCATGCGCCACGCTCTGCAGCGGTCCCTGATCCGCTCCCACGCAGCCGGCGCCGGGCCTGAGGTCGAGACCGAAGTGGTGCGCGCCCTGATGCTGCTGCGCGCCCGCACCCTCGCCTCCGGCCGCACCGGCGTGCGCCCCGTCGTGGTCGAGACGATCCTCGCGCTGCTGAACGCGCAGATCGCCCCGATCGTCCACGAGTACGGATCCCTCGGATGCTCGGGCGATCTCGCACCGCTGTCCCACTGCGCGATCGTGCTGATGGGTGAGGGCCGCGCCCGGGACCGCGACGGCGTGGAGCGCCCCGTGCCCGAGCTGCTCGCCGAGGCCGGGATCGAGCCCGTGCTGCTCGAGGAGAAGGAGGGCCTCGCGCTGATCAACGGCACCGACGGCATGCTCGGAATGCTGCTGATGGCGATCGCCGACCTCGACGAGCTGGTGCGCACCGCCGACCTCACCACCGCGATGTCCGTGCAGGGCCTGCGCGGCCGTGACAGCGTGTTCCGCCCCGAGCTGCACGCACCGCTGCGCCCGCATCCCGGCCAGGAGGCGTCGGCCGCGAACATCTTCGCGCTGCTCGAGGGGTCCGCGATCATCGCCGACGTCGCCGCCGAGGGCTCGCGCGTGCAGGACGCCTACTCGCTGCGCTGCGCCCCGCAGGTCGCCGGCGGGGTGCGCGACACCATCGAGCACGCGCGCACCGTCGCCGAGCGGGAGCTCGCCGCCGCGATCGACAACCCGGTCGTGCTCGAGGACGGCACCGTCACCTCCAACGGCAACTTCCACGGCGCCCCGGTCGCCTACGTGCTCGACTTCCTCGCGATCGTCTCCGCGGACCTCGCCTCGATCGCCGAGCGCCGCACCGACCGGATGCTCGACAAGTCCCGCTCCCACGGCCTGCCGCCGTTCCTGGCCGACGACCCCGGTGTCGACTCCGGCTTCATGATCGCCCAGTACACCCAGGCCGGCCTGGTCTCGGACATGAAGCGCCTCGCGGTGCCGGCGAGCGTGGACTCGATCCCTTCCTCCGCGATGCAGGAGGACCATGTCTCGATGGGCTGGCACGCCGCCCGCAAGCTGCGCACCAGCGTGGAGAACCTGCGCCGCGTGCTCGCGATCGAGCTGCTCACCGCCGCCCGCGCGATCGACCTGCGCGGCCCGCTCGCCCCATCGGCCCCGAGCGCCGCCGCGATCGCCGTGCTGCGCCGCACCGTCGAGGGCCCTGGGCCGGACCGCTTCCTGGCCCCGGACATCGCTGAGGCCGAGGCGCGGCTGCTGGACGGGACCGTGCTCGCGGCGGTCGAGGAGGTCATCGGGCAGCTGGCCTGACCGTCGCTGGGCTCGCCGGGCGGCTGGCCTGACCGTCGCGGGCCGGCCGGCAGGACAGCCGGTGTCGGGCCACCCCGACGATCTGCTCCGGACCCGTGACAAGCCGCTGACCAGGCGTCACGCTCAGGGGCATGACCTCCCTGCACTCTCCCTCCGCCCCCCGTCCGCGTGCCTCCCGACCGCCTGCCGCCCCTCTGCCCGCCGCCCCTCTGCCTGCCGCCCGTCCTTCTGCCGCCCACGGCGGTCGTCGACGGGGCCTCCAGCTGCTTCTGGGCGTCGTGGTCTTCCTCGCCGCCGAGATGACGGTGGTGACCGTCGGCGGCCTCACCGCGAGCCCGTGGATGCTGCTGCTCGGAGCGTGCGCGGGCGCCGCCGTCGCGCTCGGCGGCTACCTCCTGATCGTCGGACTGATCGGCGGCCGCCCCGGGCTCGGCCTGCGCGGGCGCGGCAAGCTCGCCGAGCTGGCGGCGGGCCTGGTGCTCGGCACAGCACTGCTGACCCTCGCCGTCGGCCTCATCGCCCTGCTCGGCGGCTACCGTGTCACCGGAATCTCGGCGTCCCCGCAGCTGCTGGCACCGCTCGCGGTCGGTATCGGAGCCGGAGTCATCGAGGAGATCGTGTTCCGTGGCATCCTGCTGCGCGTGCTGGAGTCCTGGTGGGGCAGCTGGGTGGCCCTCGCAATCACGTCGCTCCTGTTCGGACTGATCCATCTGATGAATCCTGGGGCGTCGATCCTGACCGCGCTCCTCCTCGTGGTCGAGGCGGGGGTCCTGCTGGGCGCCGCCTATCTGCTGACCCGTCGGCTGTGGTTCGCCTTCGGCCTCCACATCGCCTGGAACACCGTGCAGGCCGGGATGTTCTCCTCGGCGGTCTCCGGGACGGGGACGCAGCGCGGACTGCTGGTCGCGGAGATGCACGGCCCCACCTGGCTCACCGGCGGGTCGATGGGCATCGAGGGCTCCCTGCTCACCGTGCTCCTGGGTCTCGGGACGGGGATCGTGATGCTGGTCCTCGCCGCCCGCCGGGGTCATCTGCAGGGCCCGGCGAGGAAACGGCGATAGGAGCCGAGCTCGCACGGCGAGGAGAGAGAGTGTGCTCACTCGGGGCGTGATCGGCTGATCCCGCGAGTACCCTGTGACCGGTGTTGCTCAGCGCAGCCCTGCCCCGGTCACTCGGGAAGACAGCCCGTCACACCTGAAGGATTTGCCCCATGGGAGAGCTCCACCTCGGCTTCGAGATCGGCGCGATGGTCGTGCTCTGCGCGATCCTCGTCGCCGATCTGCTGCTGGTCATCAAACGTCCGCACGTCCCCTCCCTGCGGGAGTGCGCGACCTGGATCGGCTTCTATGTGGGCCTGGCGCTCGTCTTCGCGGTGGTCCTCTACTTCGTGGGCGGCATGCAGCCGGCGTCGGAATTCGTCACCGGCTGGCTGCTCGAGTACTCCCTGAGCATCGACAACCTGTTCGTCTTCATCATCATCATGACGAAGTTCTCCGTGCCGCGGAGATACCAGCAGGAAGCGCTGATGGTGGGCATCATCATCGCCCTCATCGCGCGCGGGCTGTTCATCCTGGCGGGCGCCGTGATCATCGAGAACTTCACCGCCGTCTTCTACCTCTTCGGGATCTTCCTGCTGTGGACCGCATGGAAGCAGGCCCAGGGCGAGGAAGAGGGAGGCTCCGACTCCTTCATCATGCGGACGGTGCGGCGCGTGTTCCCCGTCTCCGACGACTACGACGGCAACAAGCTGCGCACGGTCGTGGACGGCAAGAAGCTCTTCACCCCGATGCTGCTGGTGTTCATCACCCTCGGCCTCACCGACGTCATGTTCGCCCTGGATTCGATCCCTGCCATCTTCGGCGTCACCCGGAACCCCTTCCTGGTCTTCACCGCGAACCTGTTCGCCCTGATGGGTCTGCGCCAGCTGTACTTCCTCCTGGGCGGGCTCCTGGACCGTCTCGCCTACCTGCATTACGGGATCGCTGCGATCCTCGGCTTCATCGGTGTGAAGCTGCTGATCCACGCGATCCACGAGGCTCCGCTGGACTTCATCCCCGGCTTCTCGGTGCTGCAGAAGATCCCCGAGGTGCCGATCTGGCTCTCGCTCGCGTTCATCGTGGTGGCCATGGGTGTCGCCGTGCTCGCCTCTATCGTCTTCGCGAAGGACGAGGTCTCGGAGCCGCAGACGCCCGAGGGCGGGGAGCGCACGACCCTCGAGTCCTGAGCGGGACGACCCGCCCTGAGCGGGACGGCTCGCTCTGAACGGAACGGCCCACGGCCGGGGTTCCGTCTGTCGGGCAGCAGGTCCAGGATGGGGGCATGAACCCCCGAGACGACTGCTCCCGCATCGCGTCCTCCCCGCCTCCCGTGCACGGGATCGTTCCCCCGCACCTGCTGCGGCAGATCGCTCGCGCCGCTCCCGGCGGGCCGGCACGTGCTGCCGAGCAGACTCTCGCCGTCGGCCGCCAGGTGGCCGGCCACCGAGAGGTGCGTGCAGCCCGAGCCCGACGCCCCGGCTTCCCCGGCTCTGCGACGGGACTGCTGCCCCCGCATCTCGAGCAGCGGCTGGCCGGCCGCACGACGGCTGCCCCGCCGACCTCTGCCACGCAGAGCGCCGCCGTGCTGCGGCGCAGCGTCCACGACGCGCAGCACGGCACCGCCCTGCCGGGCGCACTGGTGCGCGGCGAGGGCCAGGCCTCCGCGGGGGATGAGTCCGTCGACGAGGCCTATGACGGCCTCGGCGCCACCTGGGAGCTCTACCACCAGGCCTTCTCCCGCAGCTCCCTGGACGATGCCGGCATGGAGCTCATCGCCACCGTCCACTACGGCCAGGACTTCCAGAACGCCTTCTGGGACGGGGAGCAGATGATCTTCGGGGATGGCGACGGGGTGTACTTCCAGTCCTTCACCAACGCCGTCGACGTGATCGGGCACGAGCTCACCCACGGGGTCGTCCAGTACACCGCCGGGTTGATCTACGTCGCCCAGCCCGGAGCGCTCCATGAATCGATCGCCGACTGCTTCGGCGCGATGGTGAAGCAGCGTCTGCACGGTCAGAGCGCGGAGGAGGCCGACTGGCTGATCGGTGAGGGCCTGTTCACCGACCGGGTCCAGGGGGTCGCGCTGCGCTCGATGAAGGCGCCCGGGACGGCTTACGACGACCCGTTGCTCGGGAAGGACCCGCAGCCCGCTTCGATGGCCGACTACGCCGATCTCCCGCACGACGAGGAGAACGACAACGGCGGGGTGCACGTGAACTCCGGTATCCCCAACCGGGCCTTCTATCTCGCGGCGACCGGGATCGGCGGGGCTTCCTGGGAGGGCGCGGGACAGCTCTGGTATGACGCGCTGACCAGCTCCGGGCTGCCCAAGGACGCGGACTTCGCAACCTTCGCCGCCGCGACGCTCAAGGCCGCGACAGCCCGTCACGGGGACGAGTCGGCGCAGCGAGCCGCCGTCGAAGAGGCCTGGCGTGCAGTGGGGGTGCTGGACGAGGGAGGCGCAGCGGTGGGCGGCGCAGCAGTGAGGAGGACAGCGCCGTGAGGAGGGCCGAGGAGCCATGGTGAGCGAGGAGCGAAACCCGGTCCGTCCTGTCGGACCCGGTATCACCGGAATCCCCACCGACTCCGGGGGCGATGCGGCGTGCTGGCTGGGCGAGCTGTGCCCGGAGTGCGGCGCCGTGCCCGAGGGGGAGGGGGCGCTGGATCCGACCGTGCCCTGCTGGCGCTGCGGGACGGTGCGCGCGTCCCCCACAGACGGCGAGTGAGACCCCAGCGCCGGGCCGTGCCCGCTCACACCGCCGGCGTCGCGAAGCCCCCGTTGGAATGCAGCAGCTGGCCCCGGATCCAGGATCCCTGCGCGGAGACCAGGAAGCGCACCAGATCCGCGACCGTCCCCGGCCCGGCGAGCTCCCCGCCCGGCATCTGCGCGGCGACGGAAGTGCGGATCTCCTCGTCCATCCAGCCGGTGTCGATCGGGCCGGGGTTGATCACGTTGGTGCGGATGCCGCGGTCCGCGAGCTCACGGGTGCCCGCCAGCACCAGGCGATCCAGCGCTCCCTTGGTCGCCCCATAGGGGAGGTTGTGCACGGTGTGGTCGCTGGTCAGCGCGATGACCGCGCCCCCGGAGGCGGCAGCGATCGACGCGTCCGGCGCGCCCGGTGAGACTGCCCGGACCTGCTCGCCCGGATCAACCTGCCCACCCGGCTCGACCTGCTCCGCGAAGGCCTTCAGCAGCAGCCAGCTTGCACGCACGTTGACCGCATAGTGCCGATCGAAGCTCTCGACCGTGGTGTCCAGGAGCGAGGAGTCCACCGACTCGCAGTGGCTCATCACCAGCACCCCCAGCGGGCCCAGCGCCTCGCACGCACGGCTGACCACCTGCGGCGGGAGCTGCGGGTCTGCGAGGTCCCCGGGGATCAGCACGACGCGGCGGCCGACGGCCCGCAGCTCCTCGGCGAGCAGCTCCACATCCGAGTCCTCGCCGAGCACCCGCCGGTCGTAGGGGGCGTGGAAGGACAGTGCCAGGTCGAACCCGTCGGCGGCGAGGCCACGCGCGATCGCGGCGGCGATCCCGCGGCGACGGCCGACGCCGGTGAGCAGAGCGGTGCGGGGCAGATCCGCGGAGCTGCTGGAGGTGCTGGAGGAGGTGGAGGTGGGGAGGTGCATGCGGCTGACGGTACGGCGCGGTCGCCCCCTCCGGCCACCGGTTTTCCCGGGCCCGGAGCCGGTCACTCAGCTCGTTGGCTCCCGCGCTCCCCGCGGCGCCTCCTGCCGGCGTCGCCGGTTCAGGCGTCCTTCTCGTCGGCCCGGTCCCAGACCACGTGGCCGTCCTCGCCCAGCCGTGCCCCCTCGCTCGGCTCGTGCGATCGCTGCTTGCCGTCGGGCATGAGGTCCGCGACCTCGACCTGGTGCTCCATGAGCATCACGTCGGCGATCAGGCGGCGATGGCAGCGCCACCACACCGCCTCCGAGCACATCACGGCGGTGCGGGCGCGCGCCACGTCGCCGAGCAGCTCCTCGAGGCCGGCGCGGAACTCCTCGCTGCGGGTCCAGCCGGCGTAGGCGCGGAACTGCTTCACTCGCCACCAGGTGTCGGGGGAGGCGGCATCCTCGTCCTTGGTGAGCCGGCGCCGCCCTCCCAGGCGCTCGTCCCAGCGGTAGCCGATCCCCGCCTCGGTGCAGATCTCCTCGACCGCTCCGCGGGCGGCAGCATCGTTGGTGCGGGAGCCGGGGAAGCGGCGCACATCCACCAGCTGCTGGATGCTGGCGCCGCGGAGCAGATCGCTGAGCTCCGTGCGTGAGAGGGTGCCGTGCCCGACGGTGAGCAGGGAAGCAGTCATCAGCCCAGTATGTCGCGGGGCCCAGCTCCCGGCAGGACCGAGCGGTCGGTGGCAGGTGGCACGGTCCACCCAGGCACCGCGGGGCAGACTGAGCACATGGACAACAGCGCGGCGCCGGGGCCCGATCGCCCAGAGGCACGGCGGCAGGCGATGGCGGTCGGCCTGACACTGCTGGTCCCGGGGCTGGTCCCGGGGCTGGTTCCAGTGTTGATCGCGGTGGTGCTGGGATGGGCGCTGCGCGCTCTGCCCGCAGTCGGTGCGTGGGACCTCTCCCTGGTCATCGCCGCGAACCGCTCCCTGGACGAGAGCGCTGCGCGCCTCGCGATCGGGATCGATGTCGGCTTCGGTCCGGTCCTGGCGATCGCCCTGGTCGCCCTCGCCGCGCTCGTGAGCGGGGTGCTGCGCCGCAGCCGCTGGGCCGCGATGCGGGCGGCGCTGCTGGTCGCGGTGCCCTGGGCACTGGTGGAGCTGATCAAGCTGCTCGTGCGCCGCCCGCGCCCCGACGGTGAGCTGCTGCTGCAGCACCTGGTGCCCGAGCCGCTCACCTTCAGCTATCCCAGCGGGCACACCGCCTGCGCCGCCGCGTTCGTCACCGTGATCGTGCTCGCCCTGCCCGCAGGCTGGCCCCGCCGGATCGCCCTCGCGCCTGCCGTGCTGCTCGCCCTGGTCACGGCCTGGTCACGGGTCGCGCTCGGCGTCCACCACCCCTCCGACGTCCTGGTCTCGCTGCTGCTGGTACCGGTGCTGTGCCTGCTGATCGCGCGGCTGTTGGACCTGCTCCACGCCACCCTCCGACCCCGTCCCCAGCCCCGCGCCCGCCCCCAGGAAGTGACCCAGGCATGATCCCTGAACATGAGCTCACCGCGCCCGTCTCTCTCACCACGCCCGACGGCGAGCTGAACCCCGCGGCCCTCGGCTTCACCCGCACCCCGCTCCATGACACCTCCGGGATCGGCGGGCGTCACCGCTGGGGCCGCAACAAGCGCTGGGAGTACTGGAACGTCATCACGCCGCAGCACATCCTCGCGGTCACCGTCTCCCACGTCGACTACCTCGCACTGCACGCGGTCTGGCTGCTGGACCGGACCAGCGGCGAGGTGATCTCGCGCGATGCGATCTTCCCGCTGGGCCTCGGCGCGACCCTGCCCGGCTCCCTCGGTTCCGGACCCGCCAGCGGCCGGGCGCCCGGCCTGCAGCTCCAGATCGAGGAACAGATCGACGAGCAGTTCGAGGAGCAGACCGACGAGCAGACCGACGAGCAGACCGGTGGCGGCGGCACCCGCCTGGTCGGGGCGATCCCGCGCTTCGCCTTCGACCTGGTCGCCGAGCGCCCGGCCGGCCACCAGGCGATGGGAGTGGTGGTCCCCTGGCACCGACGCACGCGCCGAGACACACGCTGCGCCACGCCGATTCCGTGCTTCCAGTACACCGTCAAGGACGTCGCCCGGCCCGCCCACGGGGTGCTGGTGATCGACGGGGGGCGCCATCCGGTCGAGGCGGCGTGGGCGGTGCTCGACCACGGCCGCGGCCGCTGGCCCTATCGGGTGCGCTGGAACTGGGCAGCCGGTTCCGGGAGGGTCGACGGGAGGGTGATCGGGCTGCAGCTCGGCTCGAAGTGGACCGACGGTTCGGGCGCCACCGAGAACGCTCTGGTGGTCGACGGGCAGCTGAGCAAGATCAGCGAGGAGCTGCACTGGGACTACGACCCGGCTGACTGGATGCGGCCCTGGCGCATCACCGGCCAGCGCGCCGACCTCACCCTCACCCCCTTCCACCGCAAGCACGGCAGCACGCAGGCGCTGGTGATCGCCTCGCGCACCGATCAGCTGTTCGGCACCTGGAGCGGCTGGGTGCGCGACGACCGCGGCGAGCGGATCGACGTCGGCGGGATCGAGGGCTTCGCCGAGGACGTCACCAACCGCTGGTGAGCACCTGGTCGGTGGAGCGCAGATCCACCTGCGGCGGGAACAGGCTCATGGTGTGCAGGGCGGGCGGGCCGTTCTCCGCCGCGGAGTGGGCCACGGCGTCGGTGACCACGGTCAGGCGCACCCCGGCATCGGCCGCAGGGAGCACCGTGGAGATCACGCAGCAGTCCGTGGTCACGCCCGTGACCAGCAGGTGTGTGCGCGGGTTCGCGGGCCAATCCACCCGCTGCGCCAGCTGCGCACCCCATTTGCCGAAGGTCGGCTCGTCGATCGTGGGGTGGGCGGACAGGCCGCGTGCGGCATCGACCAGGTCGTAGCGCGCGTCCTCTGCCGGGACATCCGCGAAGGGCCAGGCCCGGAAGTAGTCGCCCCAGGCGGTCGCCCGGTCGGCGGTGGGCAGCCAGCGCGTGACCAGGGTGCGCTCGGGGCCCACGGCCTCCGCCAGACGGGCGATGTTCTCCATCGCCGCAGGGAAGAACGGCGAGCACCACTGGGAGCGGGGGTCGGCGAAGATCCATTGCGGGTCGACGATCAGCAGCCAGGGCGCCGGGTTCGCCTCAGGGGCAGGGGGCATGGGCAGGATCCTCTCCAGGGCGTGCAGCGGTGCACGAGGCGGGGTCAGAGCAGGTGGGGTCTGAGCACGGGTGGTCAGTGCGGGTGGGGTCAGAATAGTCGGCGCGCTGGCGCGGCCGGAGGGCGGCGAGCACCGCCGGCGCGACCGCGAAGGCCGCCCCGGCCAGGCACAGCACCCCGCCTATCGCCGCCAGCGGAGGCGGCACCTCGCCCAGCAGCAGCCAGGCCAGCACCACGGTGAAGGCGGGCACCAGCAGCGAGGAGGAGCTGAGCAGCCCGGCGCCGGTGTGGGTCAGGGCGTAACCCCACAGCAGGAAGGCGAGCGCGGTGGGGAACACCCCGAGATAGACCACGCCCAGCACTGTGCTGACGGGCGCCGCGCCGACTTCCGCCACCAGCGCTGGCGCGAAGGGCAGGCAGGCCAGAGCGCCGGCCAGCACCCCCGATCACCGTCATCGAGGTGGAGTCGACGTGGGCGAGCAGCAGCTTCTGTGCGAGCACGCTGCCCGCGTAGAGCAGCGCCGCCACCAGCCCCAGCACCACCCCCAGCCCGGAGAGGTCGCCGGTGGAGGCACCCACCGTGATCAGCACGATCCCGCTGAAGGCGACCAGCACCCCGGCGAGCAGCCGCACGGAGAACCCCTCCCCGAGCAGCAGCCCCGAGGCGACCGCCACGATCAGTGGCGCGAGGTTCACGAGCATCGCGGCGGTCGCCGGATCCAGGAACAGTTCCGCGGCGTTGAGCACCACGAGATACACCGCGAACCAGGCGACGCCCCAGCCGATCACCGCGGCCCACAGCCGCCCGCTGCGAGGTCGGCGGACCCGGCCCAGGAGCAGCAGGGGCAGCAGGACGGTCGCCGCGGAGCCCACCCGCAGCAGAGCCATCGCGCCGGGGGAGAAGTCGTTCCCGGCCACCCGGATCACCAGGAAGGACGAGGCCCACATCAGCATCACCCCGAGCGCGGCGAGCCACGGCAGGGCGGGATGGGCGGGGGAGGGATGCATGGACCCATCGTGGACCCTGCGGGGCGGGCGCGGCATCCCTGCCCAGGACGGACAGCCCGGCGTCCCGGCTGCCTTACAGCCCGGTTGCCCGGCGTCTAGGCAGTCTTGCAACCCGGCAGTCAGCTCAGCGCTGTTCCTGGCGGCGGATCTTCCCGCGCCGCGCGATGAAGGTCACCACGAAGCCGAGCACCAGCGCCAGCAGCACGCCGATGTTCGAGTACGCCCAGTTGCCGTCCCAGTAGGAGCCGGCCGGGTCCTCCACGTAGGTGCCCAGGCCCAGCGGCTCCAGCAGGTAGCCCTGCCAGTTGTTCCAGGAGGCGGCCTCGGTGAAACCGTTCACGACCAGGCCCCAGCCCAGGATCGAGGCGACCACCATGGTGATGATCGAGGTCCAGTCGAAGGCGCCGTAGCGTCCGGCGGGGTCGAACAGGGCCTTCTCGTCGTAGTCCGCCCGGCGGGTGAGGATGTCGGCGATGAGGATCCCGGCCCAGGCCGCGATCGGCACGCCGAGGGTGATCAGGAAGCTCTGGAACGGCTCGATGAAGCTGGTCGCAAAGAACGCCACCCAGATGGTGCCAGCGGTGAGGATCAGCCCGTCGACAGCGGCGGCGGCCGGGCGGGGGATGCGGATGCCGAGGCTGATGAGGGTGAGACCCGAGGAGTAGATGCCCAGCACCGCGCCGGAGACCAGAGTCAGCACCGCGACGATCCAGAAGGGGATCAGCGCCCACAGCGGCAGGATCGTCACCAACGCGCCGATCGGGTCGCCCTGGATCGCCTTGCTCAGGCCCTCGTCGGACCCTGCCAGCAGCAGCCCGAAGATCACCAGCACCACCGGGGCGGCGGCGCCGCCCACGGTGTTCCACAGCACGATCGAGCCGTCAGACGCAGTGCGCTTCTGGTACCGCGACCAGTCGGCGGCGATGTTGATCCAGCCCAGCCCGAAGCCGGTCATCACCATCACCAGTGCGCCGATCATCGCCTGCGGGGAGCCTGAGGGGGCGGAGAGCACGGCGTCGAGGTCGATGTGGGGGATCGTGAGGATCATGAACAGGATCGTCATCGCGCCGGTCGCCCAGGTCAGGACGGACTGGAGCTTCATGATCGTGTGATAGCCGAGCACGCTCGCACCCACGATCAGAGCGGCGATGAGGATCGCGGCGATCACGGTGACCGCCTTCCCGGAGGCGAGGCCCAGCACGTCGAACACGGTCGCGGTGGCGAGCACTGCGGAGATCGCGAGCGAGGTCTCCCAGCCGATCGAGGTCAGCCAGGAGACGATCCCGGGCACCTTCTGCCCGTGCACCCCGAAGGCCGCCCGCGAGAGCACCATCGTCGGGGCGCTGCCGCGCTTGCCCGCGATCGCGACCAGCCCGCACAGCAGGAAGCTGATGATGATGCCGATGATCGCCACGACGGTGGCCTGCACGAAGCTGATGCCGAAGCCGAGCAGGTAGGAGCCGTAGCTCATGCCGAACACGGAGACGTTCGCGGCGAACCAGGGCCAGATCAGATCGCGCGGCTTCGCGACGCGTTCGGACTCCGCGATGATCTCGATGCCGGCGGTCTCGATGACGCCGGCGCCGCCGACGGGGGCGGGGCTGCTCTCAGGGGAGGACATGGCTGCTCCGGGGAGGAGGGGTCCGACGGGGTCGGACGACGGGAAGGCGAGGACTGCCGTGAATTCTCCCACGGAAGCGCACGGGACCACCGGTCGCCCGGCGCGGCGGCGGGAACGGGGAACGGGAGCGGGACGGGACGGGGGAGAGGCACGGGGCGGGGAATAGGATGAACGCCGCTCTCAGCCGAAAGGAGTCTCGTGTCCTCAGCCCTCGCTCGGGTCCGGTCCGCAGCCCAGAGGATGGTCAGCCTCGCCCCCGGACGTGTGGACCATGTCCCCGCGTTCCGGATCGCGATCGGGCTGGCGATCCCGATGGTCGTGCTGCTGCTGACGGATCGGGTCGACTGGGCGATGTACGTCGGGTTCGGTGCGTTCACGGGCATCTACTCGAAGTACGAGCCCACCCGGCTGCGGTTCCGGCGCCAGTCGCTCGCCGGCGCGATGCTCACCGTCTGCGTGACGATCGGGGCGGCCCTCGCACAGCTCGGCGAGTCGATGTCACCACTCGCGGAGTCCTGGACGGCGCTGCTGGTGGGCGCCGTGATCGCCGGACTGAGCGCCACCTTCGTGCTCGCCCGCGGGCTCAAGCCGGGCGGGGCGATCTTCCCGCTGTTCGCGGTCGCGGCAGTCGCGGCGGCCCCGCCGGCCGCACCGGTCTGGGTCGCCTTCCTGATCGCGGGCTCCTGCGCGAGCCTGTGCGTGGGGCTCGGGCTGCTCGGCCACTGGGCAGGGGAGCGGCACCCGGGGGCGGACGCACACCCGGCGATGGAGACCTGGACCCGGGCGCAGCTGGGCGCAGAGTTCGGCCGCTTCGCGCTGGCCGCCGCGATCGCCGGCGTCCTGGGCCTCGCCTCAGGCCTGCCCTTCCCCTACTGGGCGCAGATCGCGGCGATCGCGCCGCTCGCCGCCCCCGGCCGCACCCTGCAGATCGAGCGCGGCCTGCACCGCGTGATCGGCACGACCCTCGGAGTGGTCACCACCGCATTCCTGCTGTCCTTCCCCGCCGAGCCGTGGCAGCTGGTGGTGTGGGTGGTGGTGCTGCAGTTCATCGCCGAGCTCTACGTGATGCGCAACTACGCCTTCGCCCTGCTGTTCATCACCCCGCTCGCGCTGCTGATGGTGCAGCTCGCCCACCCCCAGCCGGTGGGGCCGACGCTCGAGGCGCGCGTGGTCGAGACCGCGATCGGCGTCGTGGTCGGCATTGCGATGGTCGTCGCGGCGGCGCTGTGGGACCGACGCTCAGCGCGGCGAGACGCAGCCGTCGAGGGCTGAGGTCCCCAGCTGCCGCTCCCGTCCGCGCATCTGCCGTGCCTCAACCGTGCCTCAACCGTGCCTCTGCCGCGCCTCAACCGTGCCTCGGCCGCGCCTCGGCCGTGCTTCAGCCGTGCATCGGCGCGCCTCAGCTGCCTGGGGATGCTTCCGGTTCCTCGTCGCCGAGGGCACGGGGGATCATCACGTCGATCACGCTGAGCAGAGTCTCGGCGGAGACGTCCGAGATCTGCAGCTCGTCGTCGGCGGTGGGCTCCTCCCCGAGCGGTCCGTCGTCGAGCACCCGGACCCGGTCGGAGGTGGCCACGATCGTGGCCTGCCGCCCGGCGCCGTCGGTGACCGCCGTGAGGACGGACAGCGACCTGGTGTCGGCCACATCGAACGTGGATCCGGCCTGAGCGCGGGTGGTGGTCTCGGGCTCGCCGTCCTGGTCCGCCGCCTCGAACGGGTCCACGAACTTCCGGATCCGGCGCGGGACCGAGCCCAGGTCCGGGACGCTGAAGTGGTGGAAGCCGTCGACGGAGATGAACTCCTCGAGGATCCCGCTGCGGGGGAAGAGGTAATGGGCGAGGGTCGTCGAGCCGCCGTTGAGCGTGCGAGTCGTGGTGACCATCGCCTCCGGAATGCGGCGCAGGGCGATCACCCCGGCCAGCCGACGGTCCAGCTGCACCGGACGGCGCTCGACGTCTGCCGGTCCGGAGACGACCTTGCCCTCATCCTCGACGCTTTCGGTGCCGGGTCGGACCAGCCCGCGAGCAGTCAGCGAACGCAGTGCGGCAGCGGCTGAGGACGCCTCGTCGACCATGTCCTGACTGAGATACGGACTGCCCAGGATCTCGAGGGCGGAGGCACCGTCGAGCCCCATGATCTCCTCATCGGTGAGGGTGAGGAAGACGTCCGGCTCGGTTTCAGTCGTGGCCAGCACCTCCATCGCACCGAGCATGTCGCGCTCGGTGATGGAGGGCTCGGTGATGGACGGCGCGGAGGGCGGGGTCTTGGCGGATTCGCTCATGCGGGGTCGGCTCCCTGGGGATGGACGGGTCGTCGCAGCGGACGGACCGATTCGGTGGTGCTCATGGGGTGTCGGCGGGCGGGTTCAGGCTCTCACGAAGAGGCTCACCACGGCAGGGCGTCGGCGAGCCCGTCGACGGCATTGGAGACGCCGTCGCTGACGGAGTCCACGACATTGCCCACGCCTTCGGAGACAGCTCCGGCGGTGTCGCCGACGAAGTCCGTCGTGCTGTTCCAGGCGTCCGTGGCTGTCGAGGAGATCGTGTCCCAGTTGTCGTAGACCATCTTGCCAACGTCGGCGAGGGCCGCGCCGCCGGAGATGATCGCGCCGGCCGCGACCAGCGGCCCGCCGATGACCGCACCGACGCCGGTGGCGGACAGTGCACCGCCCGCCAGCATCAGCCCGCCACCGACGGCGCTGGCACCCCCGGTGATCGCACTGAAGGTATCGCCGCTCTTGATCCCCTGGATCATCTGCAATCCGCCCGTGAACACGTCCAGCGCCGGGAGCGCTTTGCCGAGGTAGGGGGCGACGTCGTCGAGGAACGGCGCGACCTTCGAGAGCTTGCCGGCGGCGTCGTCCACCCAGCCGAAGAGGTTCTTGTTCCCGAGGCCAGTGGGGACGTTGAAGGGCAGCTGGCCGATGAGCTTCTTCGCCAGGCCGCTGAACTCAGAGCCGACGCCGTAGACGGAGTCGGTGATGTCCTTGCCGTACTTCCAGGTGCCGGCGGCGAGCTGGAAGATGTCCTCGGCGCCCTTGATGAAGTCCGTGGAGCGGTCGATGACCCGCATGATGTCCCAGACCTTCTTGCCGCTGCTGAAGGCCTTCTGTAGCTTGTTGAACACGCCGATGCCGTCGTTGACACCGCCGAGGAGGCGATCGAGCCAGGAGCCCTCACTCTCGTCGCTGCCCTGACCGCCTCCGCTGCCCTGGCCGCTGCCGGACTCGCCATCGGAGGCCTCGTCCTGCTCCTCGGCGTGGCGCTCGAGCTCGCTGCCATGATGGGTGATCTGCGAGGTGACCTCCTCGAACAGCGCCACGGTGCGGGAGCTCCACTCAGCACGGAAGGAGTCCGCGTCGGGCCCCTGCCAGATGCTCTCGTCCATGACCGCTGGTTCGAGTCGCGCGCGCAGATCGCCGATCGCGGTCGCGCGGTCGCGCAGCAGCGCGGAGTGGTCGCGCAGCTGGCTGGTGTCGGCGCCGTAGAAGCCGCTCATGCCTGTCCCCTCGTGTCCTGGCCGGTACCTGGTGCGGAGGTGCTGTGCGCTCCGTCCGACCCACGTCCCGACCACAGTAGGGCGCGCGCGGCGGATGCACGATGGGGAGGACTCCCCATCGACCCGCCGGGGCGGGAAAACGTGCACGTCGACCCGGCGGACCGTAGGCTCGCACCATGGGGAAGAGACTCGATCGATACCGTGAGGCGGCCGAGCTGCAGAGGTCGGTCCGGGAGGCGCACGGCCAGGACGCCGACGCCGTCATGGCCCAGGCGTACGCTGAGAGCGCGAGCAGCGGCCGGGCAGAGCGGACGTACCGCGAGGCCATGGCCCGCAATCGAGGGTTGCGCTTCCGTGCGGCGGATGGGAATCTGCCGCAGCAGGTGCTGCATCCGGACGAGACGGTTCACGACGTCGCGGTGGGAGCGCTCCGTTCAGACACCTTCCCGCTGCTGATCGTCACCGACCGCAGGATCCTGCACGTGATGGACCGATTCCGCGGCTGGACGATCCTCGAAGAGGCCCCCGCGGCGGAGATCGTGGGCGCGGAGATCGAGAAGCGGCTGCTGTCCGGGAGGTTCCGGGTGCAGGTGCGCCATGGCAAGGACATCACCATGAAGATCAGCGAGTGGACGCGGAGCCAGGAGGTCCTCGGCCTGGTTCAGCGCCTGGCCGCCGGTGGTGCCCCACCGCGCTGAGCCCGTCGGCGCCGCCACCGCGCTGAGCCCGCTCTGCCGCCCGGATCCCGCTGGTCGTGCGCCGCGGAGTCCGGTGGGTGGCCGGGCCGTGGTCGCTCCGACCGCGCCGGGTATGGTCCGGAAGCATGTCAGATCCCGTCGCAGATCCTTCGAAGCGCCCTGCCTACACCCACGGCTACGGTGCCGCGGTGCTCGACAGTCACCGTCACCGCACCGCCGAGAACTCCGCCGCCCACCTGCTTCCGCATCTGCGTGAGGGCATGCGCCTGCTGGACGTGGGCAGCGGCGCGGGGACGATCACCGCAGGCCTGGCCCGGATCGTCGGCCCGGAGCACGTGACCGCCCTGGAGGTCACCGAAGATGCTGCCGCTATCACGCGCGCGGAGCTCGAAGCTCAGGGCCTGGGCAGCGTCGAGGTGGTGGTCGGGGACGCGCACGAGCTGCCCTTCGCGGACGACGCCTTCGACGTGGTCCACGCGCATCAGGTCCTCCAGCATGTGCCCGGCCCTGTCCAGGCCCTCGCCGAGTTCCGTCGGGTCACCCGCCCGGGCGGGATCGTCGCGGTGCGCGACAGCGACTACGAGGGCTTCCGCTGGTGGCCCGCCCTGCCGGGGTTGGACCGCTGGCTCGAGCTGTACCTGCGCGCCGCCCGCGCCAACGGCGGCACCCCGGATGCGGGCAGGCGCCTGCTGGCTTGGGCGCGAGAGGCGGGGTTCACTGACGTCTCCGCGAGCACCTCGACATTGCTGTACGCCACGGCATCGCAGCGCGAGATCTGGGCCGCCAGCTGGTCGGGGCGGATCACCTCGCCCCCGTTCGCACAGCAGCTCGAGCGTGAGGGCTGGGCCGATGCGGCCGAACGGGAGCAGATCGGCCAGGAGTTCCAGCGCTGGGCCGCGGATCCCGCCGGCTGGTTCAACCTGCTCCACGCGGAGATCATCGCCCAGGTCTGAGCACGGGCGATGGTGCCCGCCGCGAGTGCCTTCGCGGCACCTGGGCAGAGCCCTCGCGGCACTCGGCAGAGCCCCGCGAGGCTCAGAGCGTGATCAGCACGATCCCGGCCAGCACGATCCCCGCGCCCAGCAGTCGTCTCAGCGGGTCCGGCTCCTTGAACAGCCACCACGCCAGGAGTGACCCCACCACGATGCTCGATTCGCGGGCGGGCGCCACCAGCGACACCGGTGCGGTGCGCATCGCCTCCAGGACCAGCACATAGGCCAGCGGCGACAGCACCGCCACCGTCGCGATCTCCCGCCATCGGGTGCGGAGCACCGGGCGCAGGCGGTCGCGGTGCCGGCGCAGGAGCGTGGGAGTCATCAGCACCACCTGCCACAGGCAGCTGATCACGAAATAGGTGGCCGGTGGCAGGCCGAAGGTGGTCACGCTGATGCTGTCCCACAGGGTGTAGGCGGCGATCGCGACGCCGGTCATCGCGCCCCAGGCCACGCCGGCGCGGACCCCCTGGCGGCCGGTGGCGGTGCGGCCGGTCGCCACCACCACGATCCCGGCGATCACCGTCAGCGCACCGAGGGCTGCCGCCCAGCCCGGACGCTCCCCGAGCACCAGGATCGCAACCACCATGCTCAGCACCGGACCGACCCCGCGGGCGACCGGGTACACGACCCCGAGGTCCGCCCTGGCATAGCCGGTCTGGAGGGTGAGCTGATAGGCGATGTGGAGCACTCCGGAGATCAGCGGCGCGAGCAGCAGGGCGGGGGAGAGCCCGAGGTCCGCCTGGATCAGCGCGTAGATCGCCAGCGGCGCCCACAGCAGCACCGAGGCCAGGTCGTAGCACCACACGAAGGCATAGCCGTCGGTGTCCACGCGCTTGGCCGCGAGGTTCCACAGCGCGTGGCAGAGCGCCGCCGCGAGCACCAGGGCCAGGACGGAGGCGCTCATCGGGGTGCGGGGAGCAGAATGTGCATCGTCACAGTCTCCTGCCTGTGGCCAAGGAGGGGTCGACAGACTCACGACACGACCCTATTGTTGAAAACGAAAACAATCCTCTCTGAAAGGCTTCCGTCATGGCCCTCAGCACCGCCATCCTGCGCGCCGTCCCCGGCGCCTTCATCCTCAACTCGGGCATCGGCAAGCTCGGCATGGACGAGCAGACCGCCGCGCATCTCCAGGCGATGGCCGTCAACGGCATCCCCGCGGTCGAGACGCTCTCCCCGAAGCAGTTCGGGCGGCTCGTCGCGTTCGGCGAGATCGCCGTGGGCTCCTCCCTGCTGCTGCCCTTCGTGCCCACCAAGGTCGCGGGCCTCGCGCTCGCCGGGTTCTCCGGCTCGATGCTCTCGATGTACTTCCGCACCCCGGAGATGACCGAGGCCGATGGCGTGCGTCCCTCGCAGTCCGGGACCCCGCTGGCCAAGGATTCCTGGATGGCGGCGATCGCCCTCGCCCTGATCATCGGCACCGGCAGCGGCTCCCGCGAGGCGAAGAGGGCCGCCAAGCAGGCCGAGAAGCGCGCCGTGAAGCTCGAGTGCGCCCTCGAGAAGCAGGCCGACTGACCCCCGGCCCCGGCCGGGCCCCCGCCCCGCGCCGGCCGGGCCCCCGCCCCGCACCCGCCGGTTGTGCCCGCTGTGCTACCGTTCCTGGAAGCACAGCGGGCACAACGTTGAGATGGCGAGGGCGCGGGAGAGCGTGAGGTGAGGTGAGGGGAGGTGGAGGGGGATGCTCTGCGGTCGACCCGACGCGGAGGTCCTCCGGAACCTGGAGTGCAAGATCTTGCATCGCGGTGGCGTCAGATGTCCGCCGTCGCCGGATTCTTGCTCACGCTTCTGACCTGCATGAACAATCGGAAATCGGGCAGGTTTGACGGAACCCCTCGACGGCACGAGCTGAACTCGCTACTCTCCTTCGCAAGCGTACGCGTCCCTTCGCAAGTTCTTGCATCCCCGATCCGGCTATGACGCCGGGGGTCGGCCCCAGTGGTCGGCCCATCCCCAGGAGAGAACCCATGCAGCACTCCCCCATCGGCACAGCGGCCCCGCGCCCGCTGATCCGCCTCGCCGCAGCCCTCGCCCTTGCGCTCCTCCTCGCCGTCGCCGGCTCCCCGGCCACCTCCCCACCCGCACAGGGCTCGCCCCCCGTGCCCAGCGGCGGTGCCACCTCGGAGAACGGTCGTGGCGACGTCATCCTCAACCTCTTCCAGTGGACCTGGGACTCCGTGGCCGCGGAGTGCACGAGCACCATCGGCCCCGCGGGCTTCGGCTACGTCCAGGTCTCCCCGCCGCAGGAGACGATCCACGGCACGGACTGGTGGACCTCCTACCAGCCCGTGAGCTACAAGATCGAGGGTAAGCTCGGCACCCGCGCCGAGTTCGCCGCCATGGTCGAGACCTGCAACGCCGCCGGCGTCGAGGTCATCGCCGACGCCGTCATCAACCACACCACCGGGACCGACGGCGGCTCCGGCACCGGCACCGCCGGAACCCCCTACGGCATCGACTACTTCCCCGGCATCTACGGCGCCGCCGACTTCAACGACTGCCGCACGAACATCAGCAACTACCAGGATCGGTTCCAGGTGCAGAACTGCCGCCTGGTGTCCCTGCAGGACCTCCGCACCGGCTCCGAGTACGTGCAGAACACCCTCGCCGGATATATGAACGACCTGCTCTCGCTCGGCGTCGCCGGCTTCCGCATCGACGCCGCGAAGCACATCCCCGCGAGCGACCTGGCGGCGATCAAGGCGAAGCTCAGCGACCCGAACGCCTACTGGGTGCAGGAGGTCATCGGCGCGGCCGGCGAGCCGATCCAGGAGTCCGAGTACACGGGCACCGGTGACGTGCACGAGTTCGACTACGCCCGCCAGCTGAAGTCCGACTTCGACGGCTCGATCGCGAACCTGCAGCACATCTCGAACGGCAAGCTCCCCTCCGCCCAGGCCGGGGTGTTCGTCGACAACCACGACACCGAGCGCAACGGCGAGACCATGAACGAGACCTGGGGTGCGAAGTACGCCCTGGCCAACACGTTCATGCTCGCCTACCCCTACGGGTCCCCCTCGGTGTACTCCGGCTACACCTTCACCGACAAGGATGCGGGCGCCCCCGGCGCCACCGCGACCTCCGTGCCCGACGCGAGCTGCGACTCCGACGCGTGGACCTGCACCCAGCGCTGGACCGAGATCCAGGGCATGGTCGGCTTCCACAACACCGTCGCCGGCACCGCGCTGACGAACTGGTGGGACGACGGCGGCAACCAGATCGCCTTCGGCCGCGGCGACAAGGGATTCGTGGCCATCAACAACACCGGCTCCGCGACCACCCGCACCTACAGCAGCTCGCTGCCTGCGGGCACGTACTGCGACGTGGTCGCCGCGAGCGACTGCTCCGAGACGATCACCGTCGCGGCCGACGGCACCTTCTCGGCGACCCTCCCCGCCTACGGGGCGCTCGCCCTGCACGTGGAGAAGACCTCCGGCGGCACCACGCCGGATCCCGACCCGGGCACCGAGCCCGTCGCCGGGAAGGCCTCCGTGAGCGTGCACGCGAGCACGGTCTGGGGCCAGGAGGTGCGGATCGTCGGCTCGGTGCCTGAGCTGGGCGGCTGGCAGCCCGCCTCCGGCGTCGCCCTGGACCCCTCGGGCTACCCGAGCTGGACGGGCGGCGTGGACCTGCCGGCCGGCACGAGCTTCGAGTACAAGTACGTGAAGGTCGACGACTCGGGCGCCGCCGTCTGGGAGTCGGGCGCGAACCGCACGGCGACCGTCGGCGCCGACGGGACGCTCGCTCTCACGGACACCTGGAGGTAGGCTGCCGCCGCCGAGCCGCCGGGGCCGACGGGATCGCCCGTCGGCCCCGGTCGGCGCCCGCGCCGCTCAGTAGACGCGGAGGCTCGCGATCATCGCGTCCAGATCCGCGACCTGCTGCTCGTGGCCGAGCGCGGCGCCGCCCTCGAAGACCGCGGGGCCGTCCGGTGTGTCGACGACGATGACCACGTTCCGCCAGGCGTCCGTGGTGCGCATCAGTGCGAGCTCGGAGACCTGCAGGTCGCCCGAGACGATCCAGCCGGGATGGCCGTCGACCTCGATCGCCTCGTCGCGGTAGGCGGCGGCCTGCGCCGGCTCGCCGTACAGCTCCTTCGCCTCGTCGCGGGTGTTCGAGCACTGGAAGATCGCGCGGGCCGTCGCCTCCGCGCCGGGGTAGCCGCCCTCCTCCTCGGGCCACTCGACGGCGCCGACGGAGGCGACGGAGTACCAGCCCGCCTCGACCGGCTGATCGGCCGAGTGGACGTCGGTCATGTATATCGCGCTGCGGCCCCAGTTGGAGCCGGTGTTCCAGCCGGCCAGCACCGCGAACTCGAGGCCGCCGCCGCGCACGGACCCGTCGACCTGCTCGGTGGTCTGCCGGTTGCCGGGAGAGGTGCACTCCACGGTGGGCGCCTCGATGGTGGTCAGCGACGGGTCCTCGCTCGGCTCGGACTCCGTGGTGGGGACGACCTCCGACGGGGTCGCGTCCTCCGACGGGTCCGGCTCGGTGCTCGCGGGCTCGGAGGTCACCGTCGGGTCCTCGCGGTCGGGGGAGAGGACGGTCTGCGAGAGGATCAGCGCGCCGATCGCGAGGACGGCCACGAGGACCACGCCGCCACCGACGAGCAGCGCGATCAGCGGCCCCTTCCCGCGCCCGGAGCCGGGCTCGCGGGGGCCGGTCAGGCCGGGGTCGCCGCCGAACGGATCGCCGGGGCCGCCGGAGGATCCGCCGCTCCCGCCGGAGGATCCACCACTCGCGGACACGCCGCCGGAGAAGTCGGGCAGGCGCGGGGCGCCGCCCCCGCCGCTCCCGCCGCCGGAGAAATCGGGCAGCTGCGGTCCGTTGCCGTCGGTCATGGGTCCCCCTCGGATCCGTGCGCGCACCCGCCCCTGCTCCCCGGGTGCCGGGACCACCCTAGCGGCGCGCCGGGCCCGCCGTCCGATGGGGTATGAGACGAGGGTCACTGTCCAGTCCGTGGAATAAAGCAAGTCTGAAGTGGCGAAATAGCGGGAGGTGAGGCTAGCCTTAACTCGTCCCCGCCGGCGGGGAGCCCATCCCTTCCCTCACGACGATAGAGGTCCCTATGACTCCGCTACCCTCGCTCAGCCGACGCACGCTCGGCGCCGCCTCCCTGGCCGGCGCCTTCGGCCTGTTCCTCACCGCCTGCGGCGGCTCCACCCAGGCCGCCGACGGCTCCGCCGCGAGCGGCGCGGGCGGCGCGCCGGCCGGGACGGTCGAGGTCGAGGACAACAACGGCGCCCAGACCGTGCAGACCCCGCCCGCCTCCGTGGTCGCGACCGACAACCGCACCTTCGAGACCCTCGAGGCCTGGGGTGTCACCCTGACCGCCGCGGCTCGCGCGCTCATGCCGACCACCATCGGCTACAAGGACGACGAGTCGATCATCGACCTCGGCAACCACCGCGAGCCCGACCTCGAGGCTGTCGTCGCCGCCGAGCCCACGCTGATCATCAACGGCCAGCGCTTCGCCGACTATCACGATGACTTCGTGAAGTTCGCGCCCGACGCGACCATCCTCGAGCTCGACCCGCGCGATGACCAGCCCTTCGCCGACGAGCTCAAGCGCCAGGTCGCCGTCCTCGGCGAGGTCTTCGGCAAGCAGACCGAGGCCGCACAGCTCGGCACCGACCTCGATGCGGCCATCGAGCGCGTCACTGCGGCATACAACGGCTCGGACACCGTCATGGCCGTGAACACCTCCGGCGGCGAGATCGGCTACATCGCCCCGGGCAAGGGCCGCACCCTGGGCTGGGCCTTCGACGCACTCACCCTGGTGCCCGCGCTCGAGGTCGAGGGTGCGAGCGACGACCACCAGGGCGATGACATCTCCGTCGAGGCGATCGCCTCCTCGAACCCGGACTGGATCCTGGTGATGGACCGCGACGCGGCCGTCTCCGCCGACGATCCGGAGTACAAGCCCGCCAACGAGCTGCTGAGCTCCTCCGAGGCGCTCGCAGGGGTCACGGCGGTGGCTGAGGGCAACATCGTCTACATGCCCGCGGACACGTACACCAACGAGTCCATCCAGACCTACACCGAGTTCTTCACGGCTCTGGCTGACGCGCTCGAGGCCAAGGCCTGAGCCACGTCCCCCAGCGCTGACCATCGTGCGGCGGGCAGGACCGACAAGGTCCCGCCCGCCGCACGGCGCGTGCTCCCGCATTTCTGCCCCTTCCAGGAGACCTGATGTCCACTCCCTCGCTCACCACCGCGTCGCCCCCGCAGCGGCGCCGCGGTCGTGAACGGCTGATCGACGGCAAGCTCCTGATCGGCATCGTGCTGGTCGCGCTGCTGCTCGTCGCCTCGCTCTTCACCGGCGTCTACGACGTCTTCGGCACCGAGAACGGCGCGGAGATGTTCGCCATCACCCGCATCCCCCGGACCGTGGCACTGGTGCTGGCCGGCGCCGCGATGGCGATGTCCGGGCTGATCATGCAGCTGATGACGCAGAACCGCTTCGTGGAGCCCTCGACCACCGGCACCACCGAGTGGGCGGGGCTGGGACTGATCCTGGTGATGATCTTCGTGCCGGGGGCGGGCCTGCTGACCCGGATGACGGTCGCGATCATCTTCTCCTTCGTGGGGACGATGGTGTTCTTCCTGTTCCTGCGCAAGGTCACCCTGCGCAGCTCGCTCATCGTGCCGATCATCGGCATCATGCTCGGTGCCGTCGTCGGCTCCGTCTCCACCTTCGTGGCGCTCCAGTTCGATGCGCTGCAGAACCTCGGGGTCTGGTTCGCCGGGTCCTTCACCTCGGTGCTGCGGGGCAGCTACGAGGTGCTGTGGATCGTGCTGCTGGTCGGCGTTGCCGTCTTCATCGTGGCCGACCGGCTCACCGTCGCCGGGCTCGGCGAGGACATCGCCACCAACGTGGGCGTGAACTACCACCGGGTGCTGCTGATGGGCACCGGGCTGGTCGCGATCGCCACGGGCGTGGTCACCGTGGTGGTGGGCAACCTGCCGTTCCTGGGCCTGATCGTGCCCAACGTGGTCTCGATGGTCCGGGGCGACGACCTGCGCTCGAACCTGCCCTGGGTGTGCCTGCTCGGCATCGCGATCGTCACCGTCTGCGATCTCATCGGCCGCACCATCATCATGCCCTTCGAGGTTCCCGTCTCCCTGATCCTCGGGATCGTGGGGGCGGTCGTCTTCATCGCCCTGCTGATGAGGCAGCGCCGTCATGGTTGAGCGCAACCCCGCACCCCAGCGGCTCGCCCAGTCCCACGGCGATCGCCGTCTCGGCGGGATCGACACCGAGGCGCCGAGCACGGAGATCAGCACCTCCCCGGCAGATCTCGTCGGCGATCTCGAGGTGATCGGAGCCCCGCGCAGCACCCGCAGCAGCTCCGGCGCCTTCCGGGACGTGAAGTCCCGCCGCCGCTACTGGATCGTGCTCACCGCCCTGACGCTGCTGGCGGCCGGCTTCGCGCTGGGCCTGCTCGCGATCGGCAACCCGATGCCGGTGGGCTCGCGCGGCTTCTGGTTGATCGCCGAGATGCGCGCAACCTCCCTGATCGTGATGGCAGTGGTCGCGTTCTGCCAGGCGATCGCCACGATCACGTTCCAGACCGTCACCAACAACCGCATCATCACCCCCTCGATCATGGGGTTCGAGTCCCTCTACGCCGTGATCCAGACCGCCGCCGTTTACACCCTCGGAGTGGCCGGCGTGGTCGCGCTGAACGGCACCGGGCAGTTCCTGGTGCAGGTCGCGCTGATGGTGGGGCTGTCGGTCCTGCTGTACGGCTGGCTGTTGCGCGGCAAGTACGCGAACATCCAGGTGATGCTGCTGGTGGGCATCATCATCGGCGGTGGCATGGGGGCGGTCTCGACCTTCATGCAGCGCCTGCTGACCCCGAGCGAGTTCGACGTGCTCACCGCCCGGCTCTTCGGCTCGGTCACCAACGCCAGCGCCGAGTACCTGCCGTTCGCGATCCCGATGATCGTGGTGGCCGGTCTGCTGATCTGGCTGAACGCCCGCAAGCTCAACGTCATCTCGCTGGGCCGCGACGTGTGCATCAACGTCGGCGTCGATCACGGCCGGCAGACCATCTACATGCTGGTGCTGGTCTCGGTGCTGATGGCGGTCTCCACCGCGCTGGTGGGCCCGATGACCTTCTTCGGCTTCCTCGTGGCGACCCTCGCGTACCAGCTGGCGGGCACCCACGACCATCGCCTGCTGTTCCCGATCGGGGCGCTGACCGCCTTCGTGGTCCTCGCCGGCGCGTACTTCGTCATGAACCACGTGTTCTACGCGCAGGGCGTCGTCTCGATCATCATCGAACTCGTCGGAGGAACCGTGTTCCTCATCGTCATCATGAAGAAGGGGCGCCTGTGATCGCCATCGATGCAGTGCGGAAGCGCTACACCTCAGGGACCGAGACCGTCACCATCGGGCCGGTCACCACGAAGATCCCCTCCGGCGGGGTCACCGCGCTGGTGGGGCCGAACGGGGCGGGCAAGTCCACGATGCTCACCATGGTGGGACGCCTGCTGGACATCGACGAGGGCGCGATCGAGGTGGCCGGGTACGACATCTCCTCGACCGCCTCGAAGGACCTCGCCAAGATCCTCTCGGTGCTGCGCCAGGAGAACCACTTCATCACCCGCCTCACCGTGCGCCAGCTGGTCGGCTTCGGCCGCTTCCCCTACTCCAAGGGGCGCCTGACCAAGCTCGACGAGCAGAAGATCACCGAGGCGATCGACTTCCTGAACCTCGACGAGCTCGAGGACCGCTATCTCGACCAGCTCTCCGGCGGGCAGCGCCAGCGCGCCTACGTCGCGATGGTCCTCGCCCAGGACACCGAGTACGTGCTCCTGGACGAGCCGCTGAACAACCTCGACATGCGCCACAGCGTGCAGATGATGGCCCGGCTGCGCGACGCCGCCCGCGAGCTGGGGCGCACCATCGTGGTGGTCCTGCACGACATCAACTTCGCCGCCCACTACGCCGACCACATCATCGCCATGAAGAACGGCGGCGTGGTCGAGGCCGGCCCGGTCGACGAGATCATGAGCGGCGACGTCCTCACCCGCGTGTTCGACACCCCGGTGCAGGTCATCGACGGGCCGACGGGGCCGCTCGCGGTCTACTACTGAGCCGGAGCCGCCGGTTCGCGGTGGCGTTCAGACCATCTCGTTGTGCAGGATGTCCTCCTGCCGGTCTTCTTCGTGGCAGGTGACGGCGAAGACCCGCAGCGTCGAGTCCGTGGAGTGCCCGCCCGCCCACAGCTTCTGGCCTTCGTTCAGGCTGCTCGTGGGCGTGTCGGGCAGCAGCAGGCGGAAGTCACGGCACTGGTCGAATCCGTACACCGAGTCCCGGTACTCGATCGTGATCCCGTCGGCGTCCTCCGTGCCGCTCGCCGGCGAGGTGCGCGTGAACTCTGCCAGCTCCAGCGCATAGGTGGTCTCGTCGATCTGTTCACCGACCTCGAAACGGCCCTCGAACTCGGCCACGAACCGGACGCCCGCGCCCATCTCGGAGTCATGGTAGGTCCCGGTGAAGGTGCCGTCGGCGCCCATCTCGTAGCTCGTCCCCCAGGCGCCCGCACCGGAGGAGAACACGAAGGTCTTCCCCTCGAGCTCGGCGAGCATCTCGGCGCCGTCATCGCTGAAGTCCGGCTCGGGGATCTCCGGCTCGTAGGTCTCCGGGTCCAGATCCTCCGGGTAGGAGTACTCCCACAGGATCGTCTCCGCGACGGTCTCGGTGGAGAAGGTCTCGTCGACCACAGTGACCTCGAGCGGCACACCCGCGGTCTCGAGCGCCGTGAGCACGCCGGGGAACACCGCCAGCTCGCGCTCGAGGTCGAGCCCGACCGTGAAGGAGCCCTCGAGGCCGAGGTAGCGCCGACCCTTCGTGGTCAGTGTGAGGTCGTCGTCGGCGGCCTTCCCGGCTGTGGCGTCCGGATCGGCGAGGGAGAAGGAGCTGCCGTCCGATGCCGAGAACTCGCCCTCGGCCGTCGCCTCCGCCGTGGGAGTCGCGGAATACCCGAGCGAGATCGTCTTGTACAGGGTCAGGGTCGGCTCCACGGCGAGGGACGCGGTGGCCGTCGCGCTCGCCGTCCCGGACATCGTCGTGGCCAGACCGGTGTCCAGCGCGGACAGCGGCGTGATCCCGGTGCTGCGCTGCAGGGTGAGGCCACCCTCCACGGATCCGGAGAACGTGCTGGTCAGGTCGAACTCACCGGTCGCGTTGAGTGAGATGCGGGGGGTGAGGGTGACGTCCCCGTCGAGGGTGACGGGGACCGGTCCGAGGAAGAACGTGGTCCGGGCGAGCGGGAGGTGCGCGTCGAACTCGTCGTCGACCGTGGAGATGTCGCCTTTCGCGCTGCCGCTGAGCCCGACGGACATCTCCGCCGAGCCCAGGAGGGAGGTGCTCATCGTCCAGTCGCTCTCGAACAGGGAGCCGGCCGTGGTCAGCACCCCGCCGATCTGCTCCGTGGCGTCGTCCTCGAGGACCTGGATCGTGTTCAGGAAGTGGACCGCGTCGAGACCCACGGCGATCGCGCCCTCGGGCTTGTACTCGGCGCTGTACGCGATTCGCACCCCCAGCTTCGCCTCGCACGTCACGGAGAGGTCGAGCTCCGCCGAACCGCTCAGCGACCACAGTCCGTCCGACGAGGTGCCCTTGCCCTCCTCGGCAGCCAGCGGGATCGATTCGAGCTCCTCGTCGCAGCTGTGCGCGAGCAGGCCGTAGGTCTCGTCGGTCGCGATCTCCCGCGGCTCCCCGGCCGAACCGTCCATGCGCGGGAAGGTCGGCCGGGCGGGCGCGATGCCCGGGAACGCCGGGTCGACGGGGCCGGCGCCCGTCACACCGGCGGGGACCGTCGCCCCGGCACCGACACCGCCTATCCCGCCGACGGGGCCGACGGGGACGGCACCGGGGGCCGGGGTGGTGAGGGGCTGCTCAGCACCGTCGGTGCCTCGCTGCACGATCTCGTCCGAGTCCCCACGGTCGAGGACCTCGTCGAACTCACCCTGCAGGATCACGTTGCCCAAGGTGGCGGGCCCGAGGATCGTGAGCCAGCGGCCCTGCTCGTAGCGGAGCGCGAGCACCTGCCCGAGCGTGCCGCCGGGGAGACCGTCGGAGGCACCTGCGACGATCACGTCGCCGATCCCGTAGCCGGGTGCCTCCGCGGAGGAGAGGACCGCCGCGCTCTCCTGCGTCATCCCGGCCGTGGCCTCGGGGGTGAGGATCTGCGCCTGCGGGGAGAGGACCAGGGCGTCGTCCGACGGGACGGTCACGGTGCCGTCCCAGGTCGCGGTCGCCGTGGCGCCGCCGACGTCGGTCGCGGTGACCGTGATCTCCAACGGACCGCTCTGCGCGGGGATGATGTCCTGGTGCCAGGTGCCGCCGTTCCCATCGAGGCGGAGCGGCGCGCTCGGCGTGACCTCCTCGCCGTTCACCGCCACGGCGATCGAGGCGATCCGGTGGGGTGCACGGAACGTCCCCTCGATGCGGACGATCCCGTGCTCGGCATCGATCGCGCCGCCGGGGAAGGAGTCCATCGTCACGGTGACGTCCTCGCCGCGGTCGACCTCCTGCGGCTGCACGATCGCGACGGGCAGGAACTCCGCCTGCGCGTCCACGTCGGCGGTGAGCTGAGGGTCCTCCGCGGAGACGATCACCAGCTCGCCGGCGCGCTCGGCATCCGCGGTCACGGCCGTGCCGCGGTGGCGGGCGTTGTCGTCATAGGTGCTGGTGATGGTGCCGGCGCTGCCGGATCCCGGGGAGAGCAGGCCGATCACGGCGGTGGCGTGCACAGCACCGAGATCCGCCTGCGCAGGAGTGCCGCCGGTGAACTCGAGCTGCTGCGGAGCCTGCGAGGACACTCCCATCACGGCACCGGCCGTCGTGGAGTCGACCTCGGCACCGGGAGGAGCCGTGGCGTCGGCGGCGGTCACATAGCCGATCACATCGATCTCGAGGTCCCCGGGGCTCGCGGCGGAGAGGCTGACGGCATCGTCGACGGTGCTGAGCACCGTGGTGGTGGTCGAGCTGCCCTGAGGGAAGTGCAGCACCTGATCGGAGAGCGTCACGGCCGTCGGCGCCGCGAAGGTGGCGGTGATCCGGGCCAGGGCATGGGGCGTGCCCTGGGGCACGGCGAAGCCGCCCACGTAGACGTCCTGCGCAGCGGTGAGGTCATCCGTGCCGATCCCGGCCTCCGTGCTCACGACCTGCACGGCCGCGGGCAGCAGCCGCAGCGATCCGGCCGTCTCGGCGCCGCCGTCGAAGAGCGCCAGGACCTCGAGGTGCACCGCGACGGGGGAGGAGGACTCCACGGTGATGACACCGTCCCTCACCGCGACGAAGGACGTGGCGGAGAGCGGACCGGTCCCGCCCGCAGCGGTGAGCACGGCGGAGCCCCGCTCCGAGAGCACGACGTCCTCGGCGGGGTCGATGGTGATGCGGGCGAGGGCGGTGCGGTCCACGCCCGCCTCGGCGACCCGCACCTCGGTGGTGCCGGCGGCGAGCTCCTGCTCGATGCCGGAGGACTCGATGCCGGACGAGCCGGTGCCGGGCGAGCCGGTGCCGGAGGAGCCGTCGGAATCGGAGGGATCGGCCCCGGAGATCTCAGTGGCGCCCATGTCCGCGGCGGCGTCCGACTGACGCAGCCACGGCACCCCCACGACGACCGCGCCGATCACCAGTGCGAGGGCCGCGACCGCCGCCGTGATGATCAGAGCCGTGCGCCGCGGCCTGCCCCTGCCCTGGCCTGCTTCGACCCCGTCCACGACGCTTCCCCCTCATATCGACTCCGAACTCGGCTCACTGTAGCCGAGGCGCAGGCCACGTCAGGATCCGGCGGCGAGCGACGCGGGAGCTGGGCCGGTCACGTGCGAGCCCGCGCCCCGCGCCGCGCGCCGGCCGGGCCCCCGCCGCGCCGCGTCCCGCTGGGTCCCTGCGCCGGGGAGCCGGGGGCCGGGACGATCCCGGGAGGTGGCGGATAGGCGCACGCTCTTCCTATATACGAAGAGCGTGCGCTCATCCGCCAGCTACTGTTCGGTCACCTAGGGGGAGGCCGCAGCGGGCGTGGTCACTTCGGGGAAGGCCAGCGCGGGGGAGGCGCCCAGGCACCCCCGTCCCGCCGGGCCTCAGGCGGTCTTGGTGGCCGGGTCCGCGCCGCCGCGGCCGTCCTCGCGGTCGAGCGCGTCGATCGCGGCGACCTCGTCGGCGCTGAGGTCCACCTGCGCCGCGGCGAGGTTCTCCACGATGCGGGACGGCGTGACCGACTTCGGGATGGTCACGAAGCCGTGCGCGAGATGCCAGGCCAGCACCGCCTGTGCGGGTGTCACGCCGTGCGCGGCGGCGATCGAGGTGATCGTCTCGTTCTCGAGCAGATCGGACTTGCCCTGGCCGAGCGGCCCCCAGCCCTGGGTGAGGATGCCGTGCTCGGCGTGCAGCGCGCGCAGGTCTCGCTGCTGGAAGTAGGGGTGCAGCTCGATCTGGTGGATCGCGGGGACCACGCCGGTCGCCTCGATGATCTCCTCGAGCTGCGGGCGAGGATGGTTGGAGACGCCGATCGAGCGCACCAGGCCGCGCTCCTTCAGCGCGATCAGCGCCTTCCACGCCTCGACGTACCGGCCCTGCGCGGGCACGGCCCAGTGCACCAGGTAGAGGTCGAGGTAGTCGAGGCCGAGCCGCTCGAGCGAGGCCTCGCAGGCCGCGATCGCGTCGTCGTAGGCGTGGGAGTCGTTCCACAGCTTGGTGGTGATGAACAGGTCCTCACGGGCGATCCCGGACTCGGCGACGGCGCGGCCCACGCCCTCCTCGTTGTCGTACGCCCGGGCGGTGTCGATGTGGCGGTACCCGGCGGTCAGGGCCTGCGCGGTGACGTCGGCCGCGATGTCCGGATCGACCTTGAACACGCCGTAGCCGAGCTGGGGGATCGAGTGGCCGTCGTGGAACGGCAGCGAGGCGATGGTCATGGGTTCCTCCTGGGAAGTCGCGGACCGCTCAACCTTACGATGGGCCCATGAGCTCGTGGAGCACAGCGACCGCCCCGTGGACGCCGACGCGGACCGGTGCGCCCCGATGACCCCGGCGCGCGCCTCGCGCCTGATCCCGCTGGACCGTCCGGTCCCGCGGGAGCCCCCCGTCTACGACCATCCGCGAGGGCACACCCCGGCCGGTCCCCGGTTCGAGCTGTACGCGCTGCTGGACAACCTGTTCATCGCCGCGGGCGTGGTGGTGTCCCTGTGGCTGGCGCTGCTGTACCTGGTCGAGGGCGTCTCCCTGACCCCAGTGCGGCTGCTGTACCTGCTGGGGTTCTGGGTGCTGCTGACCTACATCACGCTGCCGCGCCTGCATCAGCTGATGACGTGGATCTACCTGCCGGACTACTTCTTCGGCCGCACCCGCACCACCGAGGGGGTGCTCTCGGACCCGATCAATCTGGCCTTCGACGGCTCCGAGCGGGACCTGCACGTGGCGATGCGCCGGGCAGGCTGGGTGCTCGCCGAGGAGCGGACCCTCTCCTCGGCCTGGTCGATGGTGCGCTCGACGCTGCTGCGCCGCTCCTATCCGGCCGCGCCCGTCTCGGACCTGTACCTGATGGGCCGGCGTCACGACTTCACGTATCAGCAGGAGGTGGGCGGCACCACCACCAAGCGCCATCACGTGCGCTTCTGGCGGATGCCGAAGGACTTCGTGCTGCCGGGCGGGTACCGCGCGGACTGGCTCGCCGCAGGCACCTACGACCGTGCCGTGGGCTTCTCCTTCTTCACCCTGCAGATCACTCACCGCATCGACGAGAACATCGACGTCGAGCGCGACTACGTCGTCGACACGGTGCGCTTCGCGGATCCGCAGATCGAGGTGGAGGTGATCGAGGAGTTCTCCGCCGCCTATCACCACCGCAACGGGCAGGGGGACCGGATCCGCACCGACGGCGACCTGCCGGTGCTCGACGTGGGGGGCGCGGCCGCGCGCTCCGACGGGGCGAGCGCCATGATGCTGGCCCGCCACCGGCCCACCGGCACCTCGGTGATGAAGTCCCGTGCCCGCGCCGCGACCCAGTCGGCTCTGGCCGCGGCCCGCCTGGGGGCACCGGCGGGCAGGCGCACCGACGTCGCCGACGAGCTGACCGCCCAGTGGCAGGAGACGGTCGACGACTTCCACGAGGTCATCGCCCGCGCCTCCGATCACCATCTGCCGCCGCCCACCGTGGTCTTCACGGGCCTGCTGGTGCTGCTGCAGGCGGTGCTGGTGGGGGTGCAGTGGGTGTCGATGCTCACCGGCACGGATCTGCCGGCCCTGTTCCGGGATCTGGCGCTGGTGCTGCCGGCCGCGGAGGAGATCGCTCTCGCCACCGCGTTCGCGGCCGGCCTGCTGGTGCTCCAGATCGGGGTGCTGCGCCGCAGCCGCTGGGCACGCATCGCGCTGATGGCGCTGTTCACCGCCGATGCCTTCGCGCGTCTGGCCGTGGCCACGTCGATGAGCGGCGAGGTCTCCCATGCGCTGCTGGTGGGGGCGGGAGCCTCCGCCCTGGGCGTGATGGCGATCAGCTCCGACGCCTCGCGCCAGTGGGTGCAGACCCTGCGCCTGGACCCCCACAGCTCCGAGGCCGATGAGGCCGACGAGGAGACCGACGAGCGGACGTCGGAGACGCTGGTCGGTGCCGGCGATCCCCCGACTGTGAGCACGGTCACCCAGGAGTAGAGTGCGTGCACCGTCGTGCGGGGTTCCCCCGTCCGGGCCATCCGTCGGCCCCGGGCGTCCCCGCCGCCGGCTCCGCACTCTCCCCTGGAGGACCCCATGAGCGAGTCGAGCCCGACCGCCCCCGAACCGGCCGCCGACGCCGGCGGCCCGAGCACCGACCAGCCGGAGCTGAAGAAGGCGATCACGCCCAAGCTGCTGCTGCTGTTCATCGTCGGCGACATCCTCGGCACCGGCGTGTACGCACTGACCGGCAAGGTCGCGGGCGAGGTCGGCGGCGCCGGCTGGCTGCCGATCATCATCTCCTTCGCCGTCGCGATGGTCTCGGCGCTGTCCTACGTCGAGATGGTCACCAAGTACCCGCAGGCGGCCGGGGCGGCGCTGTACGTGCACAAGGCCTTCGGCATCCACTTCGTCACCTTCATGGTGACCTTCGCGGTGCTCTCCTCGGGCATCACCTCGGCGTCGACCAGCTCCATCTTCCTGGCAGAGAACGTGCTGAAGGCCTTCCAGCTGGAGGAGAGCCTGGGCGATGCCTCCTTCGGGACGGCCACGATCATCGCGCTGGTGTTCCTGGCCCTGGTCGCCTGCATCAACATGTACGGCGTCTCGGAGTCGGTGAAGGCCAACGTGGTGCTCACCCTCATCGAGCTGACCGGCCTGATGCTCGTGGTGCTGGTGGGATTCTTCGCGATCGGCCAGGGCAAGGCGGACTTCTCCCGCGTGATCCTGTTCGAGACGGCGGGGGACAAGAGCCTGTTCATGGCGATCATCGGCGCGACGGCGCTCGCGTTCTTCTCGATGGTGGGCTTCGAGGACTCGGTGAACATGGCCGAAGAGACCGTCGATCCGGTGAAGAACTTCCCGAAGGCCCTGATCGGCGGCCTCTCCATCACCGGGCTGGTCTACGTGCTGATCTCCGTGATCGCCGTGGCCGTGGTCCCGATCGGTCAGCTCACCGAGGCGAGCACCCCGCTGCTGACGGTGGTCGAGGTGGGTGCCCCCGGCATCCCGATCGACACGATCTTCGCATTCATCTCGATCTTCGCGGTCGCCAACACCGTGCTGATCAACATGATGATGGCCTCGCGCCTGCTCTACGGCATGTCGAAGCAGGGCGTGCTGCCCGGCTTCCTCAAGGGCGTCCTGCGCGGCCGCCGCACTCCCTGGGCCGGCATCATCTTCTCCACCGTGCTCGCCTTCGCCCTGGTGCTCTCGGTGCGCTATGTGCTCGCCGAGGAGACGATCGCAGCTCTCGGCGGCACCACCGCGCTGCTGCTGCTGACGGTCTTCGGGATGGTCAACATCTCCGTGCTGGTGCTGCGCAAGGACAAGGTCGGAGTGCCTCATTTCCGCACCCCCACGGTGCTCCCGATCGTCGGCGCGATCACCTCCTTCGCTCTGGTGACCCCGCTCGCGCAGCCCCTGCAGAACTACGTCATCGCAGGTGGTCTGCTCGCGATCGGGTTGCTGCTGTACATCGTCACCTGGTTCTACAACAGCGCAGTCAGGGCCCGCCGCACCCGCTTCCACCAGCCCGATGACATCGGGAAACCCTGACCCGGTCGGCCTGCCCGCCCGGCTCTCACACCCGCCCGCCCGGCTCTCACACCCGCCCGCCCGGCTCTCACACCCGCCCGCCCGGCTCTCACACCCGCCCGCCCGACCCTGTTTCCCCCGAGGGAGAATCCATGACCACCATCCTGCTGGCCTACGTTCCCAGTGCCACCAGCGAGGCCGCGCTCGCCTATGCCGTTCAGGAGGCGAAGCGACGCGACGCCTCGCTGCTGGTGCTCGCCTCCGAGCGGGCCCCGGACCCCCGCAAGGCCCGTGGCGTCACGGATCAGCGCCCGCTCGACGAGCGCCTGGCGGAGACCGGCCTGGAGTACGAGCTGCGCACCGTCCCCAAGCGTGACGATCCGGCCGATGACATCCTCGACGCGATCGAGCACGACAGCGTGATCCTGGTGGTGCTCGGGATCCGCCGGCGCACCCCGATCGGGAAGATCCTGCTGGGCTCCACCTCCCAGCGGGTCGCGATCGAATCCCCGGTGCCCGTGGTGCTGGTCAAACCCGAGGGGTTCGTCGCACCGTCCCGCTTCTGAGGGGCTCCCGGCGCGCCGCCGACGTGCTTCTGACGCGCTTCTGACGCACTCGTGACGCACTGCCGGGCCAGCACCGGCGTCGTCTGCTGTGAGCCCAGAGTTCACTCTGGCGTCGTGGACTCGTGAACCGTCCCTCACTTTGCTGTCGCATCGTCGACCCTGCTCGCCGCCCGCTGGCGGTGAGCGAACGATCGACAGCAAAGGACCTCCTGATGGCTCTCATCGACCTCCCGCTGCTCATGAAGGATCATGTCCGGGGCAAACGCTCGCCGGTGACCTGTGCGCTGAAGTGCGGCAACCAGTGCGCACTCGGCCCGTGCAACCACAGCGACAACCCGAGCTTCCGCGACATCGTCTCCTCCGCGATCTCGCGTCGCGCGATGCTCGGCGGGACCACCGCCGCGATCGCCATCGGCGTCGCCGGCACCCAGGGAGCCCTCGCCGCTCCGCAGGGCGCCGCCCCCGCACTCGGCACTGCCCCTGCGCTGGCCCCGGGCGGAACCCCGCTGGACTTCACCGCGATCGAGTCCGTCGCCTCCGATGTCGACGAGTTCACGGTTCCCGAGGGCTTCGAGTGGCACCCCGTCATCCGCTGGGGAGATCCGCTGTTCTCCGACGCGCCCGCCTTCGACTGGGATGCCCAGAGCGCTGAGGCGCAGAAGCGTCAGTTCGGCTACAACAACGACTACACCGAGATCCAGGAGATCCCGGGCTCGGACGGCCTGCGCGCGGTGATGTTCGTGAACCACGAGTACACGAACGAGAACATCATGTTCCCCGCAGGCACCTCCGAGGAGGACATGATCGAGATCGGCATGGCAGCCCACGGGCTGACCGTGGTCGAGCTCGAACGGGAGAGCCGCAAGGCGCCCTACACCTACGTCATCGACGGGGAGCTGAACCGCCGCCTCACCTTCGACGACGACTTCGAGATGACCGGCGCCGCCGCCGGCTCCGAGCTGCTGGTCACCCAGGACGACCCCACCGGCACCCTGGTCAAGGGCACGCTCAACAACTGCGCCGGCGGCCTGACCCCGTGGGGCACTCTGCTCACCGGCGAGGAGAACTTCCACCAGTACTTCGTCACCCCCGGCAGCGAGACCGATCAGCGCTACGGCATCGGCACCGAGGCCACCCAGCGCAAGTGGGAGACCCGCCACCCCCGCTTCGACACCCGCATCGAGGGCTACGAGAACGAGGCGAACCGCTACGGCTGGATCGTCGAGGTCGACCCCTGGGACCCCACCTCCACACCGAAGAAGCACTCGGCCCTGGGCCGCTTCAAGCACGAGGGCGCGAACGTCCGCATCGCCGAGGACGGCCGCGCGGTCGCCTACTCCGGCGACGACGAGGTCTTCGACTATCTGTACAAGTTCGTCTCCCGCGACACCTACGTCGAGGGCGACCGCGCACACAACATGACCCTGCTGTCCGAGGGCGACCTCTACGTCGCCGCCTTCACCGCCACCTCGCCGGAGGAGATCGACGGCTCCGGCGATCTCCCCGCCGACGGCGCCTTCGACGGCGGCGGCAGCTGGATCCCGCTGGTCCAGGACGGCGAGTCGCAGGTCGAGGACATGAGCGTCGAGGAGGTGCTGGTCTTCACCCGTCTCGCGGCGGACAAGGTCGGCGCCACCAAGATGGACCGCCCGGAGGATGTCGAGCCCTCGCCGACCACCGGCCTGGTCTACGTCGCCCTGACCAAGAACTCCGACCGCGGCGGCGAGGGCGAGGCCCCGGCCGACGAGATGAACCCGCGCTCGAACAACCGAGACGGCCATGTCATCGAGATGGACGAGCTGGGCGATCCCACCAGCACCGAGTTCGGCTGGAAGATCCTGCTGCTGTGCGGCGATCCCGAGCAGATCGACACCACCTACTTCTCGGGCTTCCCCCGGGACCAGGTCTCACCGATCTCCTGCCCGGACAACCTCGCCTTCGACTCGGTGGGGAACCTGTGGATCTCCACCGACGGCCAGCCCGGCAGCATCGGCAAGAACGACGGCCTGTTCCGCGTCACCCTCGAGGGGGAGTCCCGGGGCCGGGTCGAGCAGTTCCTCGCCGTCCCCCGCGACGCCGAGACCTGCGGTCCCGTGATCCGCGACCAGGATCGCACCGCCTTCGTGGCGGTGCAGCACCCGGGGGAGAACGGCGAGTACGGCGCCCACACCTCGTTCTTCCCCGACTTCGACGGCACCGGCCCGAAGCCCGCCGTCGTCCAGGTGCTGCCGACGGTCCAGGAGCCCGAGCATCCCTTCACCGACATGGGTCCCGGCGATGAGCACTACGAGTCGGTGCTGTGGGCCTTCGAGAACGGCATCGCCAAGGGCTGGACGGAGGCGGACGGCACCGCCACCTTCCGCCCGCTGCAGCCGGTCAACCGTGACGCGATGGCCGCCTTCCTCTACCGCCTGGCGGGATCGCCCGAGGTGGACCTCCCCCGCAGCGAGCCCTTCACGGACGTCAGGAAGGGCCAGGCCCACTACACGGAGATCATCTGGGCCTTCCAGCAGGGCATCACGACCGGCTGGTCCGATCGCACGTTCCGCCCCACGCAGCCCATCGCGCGTGACGCCATGGCCGCGTTCGTGTACCGCTACGCCGGCTCGCCCGATGTGCCCCGGCCCACCGAGCGTCCCTTCAAGGACGTCCCGGAGAGCAGCCAGTACGCGGCCGAGATCGCCTGGCTGCAGGAGGAGGGCATCACCAAGGGCTGGTGGGACGGCACCTATCGCCCGCTGTCCCCGATGAACCGCGACGCCACCGCGGCCTTCCTGCACCGTCTCGAGGAGGAGCAGGGCATCGCGTTCATGAGCCAGGCCGACTGATCACCCCGGGCGGCGGGCGGGACATGTCGCCACCGGAGATCTGGCTCTGGTGAACGTGGTGAGCAGCAACGAAGCGCGCCGGACGGATCGGAGCCGCGGTGACGTTCACCACGCGAAGCCCGCGCCGATGACCATGAGGCGGGCCGCTGAGGCTTATTTCTCTCGCGCGTGCGCGCGATCGCCCGGCGGCGGACGGGGAGCGGGACCGAGTTGGGGAGGTCAGGAGAACTCGCTAGGATCCCCAGCATGACCCGCCACGATGCCTCCGACCGCTTCGGGCCGGGGTGCTGACGGTGTCGGTGCTGTGGACCCTGCTGATCCTAGTCGCGACTGTCGCGCTCACCCCGGTCCTGGACCGGGCCTTCGGCCGGTCCGCCTGCTGGATCCTCGCCGGGCTCTACCTCGTGGCCGCGGCGGCACTGGTCCCCGCGGCCGCCGCTGTGCTCAGCGGGACCTCCGATGACTCGCTGACCACCTTCTCGGTCCCCTGGGCCGGGCAATGGGGCATCGACTTCGCCCTCAAGGCAGACGGCATCGGCATCGTCTTCGCGATGATCGCCCTGGTCATCGGCGCCGTGGTGCTCGCGTACTCGGCCCGCTACCTCGACCCCGGCCGCCAGCTCAGCTTCTCCCTGGTGATGGCCGTGTTCACGCTGTCGATGGTGGGGCTGGTCCTCGCCGACGATCTCGTGCTGCTGTTCGTGACCTGGGAACTGACCTCGATCGCGTCCTTCCTCCTGATCGCCCGCTCCGGCCGCGGGGGCCAGGCCGCCTCGATGCGCACCCTGCTGATCACCTTCCTCGGCGGCCTCGCGCTGCTGACCGCGGTCTCGCTGATGGTCCTGCGCCTGGGCACCTCCTCGGTGAGCGAGGTGCTCGCCGCCGACGTCTGGTCGACGGACCCGGCGTTCACCACCCTCGTCGCCGTGCTGGTCGCGATCGCGGCGTGCACGAAGTCGGCCCAGTTCCCCTTCCATGTGTGGCTGCCCGACGCCATGGCTGCGGCGACCCCGGTCTCCGCCTACCTCCACGCCGCCGCCGTCGTGAAGGCGGGCATCTTCCTGCTGCTGCGCTTCAGCCCGGCGTTCCATGACGTGATCGCGTGGAACGTCCTGCTGATCACCGCCGGTCTCGTCACCGCCTTCGTCGGCGGATTCCTGGCCCTGCAGCAGCCCGACCTCAAGAAGCTCATGGCCTATTCGACGGTCAGCCAGCTGGGCCTGATCGTCACCCTGATCGGTGTGGGCACGGACGCCGCGATCCTCGCGGCGGTGCTCCACACCATCGCGCACGCCCTGTTCAAGTCCGGGCTGTTCATGATGGTCGGGGTGATCGACCACGCCGTCCACACCCGGGAGCTGCGCCGGATGCCGGCCCTGGCCCGCGCGATGCCCGGTTCCTTCGTGATCACCCTGCTGGGCTGCATGTCCATGGCCGGACTGCCCCCGATGCTCGGCTTCGCCTCCAAGGAGTCGCTGCTGACCGGAGCCCTCTCCACCCAGGGCCCCGCCTGGACGGGCTGGGTGGTCGCCCTCGGCATCGCCGGTGCGAGCGTCCTGACCTTCGCCTACTGCGCGAAGATCGTGCTGGGCGCGTTCATCGACGGCCGCGACGAGACGGCGCTGGCGCGGGACGACGCCGCCGCGGCGGCCGCCGCTCGGGACGATGCCGGTTCTGCACAGGCAGACACCGAGCCTGCAGGCACCGCGCCGAGCGGCACCGACCCGGCGGGCGCGATCATCCGGCCGGCCGACGCGCACCGACCCGGCGCGCTGCTGCTGTGGCCGGCCGCGCTGCCGATCCTCGCGGGCCTGCCCCTCGCGTTCTTCGTCGGCGTGCTGGACACCCCGGTGGGCCGGGCGATGGAGGCGGCCCTCGGCGGCGAGCACCACCCCCACCTCGCGCTGTGGCACGGCCTCACCCCGGAGCTGGGCATCACCCTGGCCGTGATCGCGGCCGGCACCCTGCTCGCCCTGGGCCGTCGGCGCCTGCTGCCTGCGCTCGAGGCGCGTCCCTTCCCGATCGACGGCGCCCGCATCCTGACCGCGGTGGACACCCTGGCCGAACGCGTCGCGCGGGTGCTGGTGCGGCCAATCGCCTCGGACGATCCGATGCGCCACCTGGGCGCGATCCTGGTCGCCTTCGCGGCCGTCGTCCTCGGCGCCCTGGCGGTCCTGGGCGACGGGCTCGCCCCGTTGACCGAGGGCATGAACCAGCCCCTCGACGTCGTCCTGCTGGTGCTGATGACCGCAGCCGTCATCACGCTGTGCACGCGCCACGACCGGCTCGGCGCCGCCGTCACGCTCTCCGCGATCGGAATCCTCGCCACCGTGCAGATCCTGGTGCTGGGCGCCCCGGACGTCGCCCTGACCCAGCTGCTGGTCGAGTCGCTGACGATCATCATCATCATGCTCGTCCTGCAGCGCCTGCCGCGGAACTTCCTCGCCACCTCGCGTCCCCGCCGGCGCGGTGCACTGGCCGTCGCCGTGCTGGTGGGCCTCGCGAGCGGTGCCGGGATGTTCCTGTTCATGGGCCGGCGCGGTCGCAGCGACGTCGCGGAGTACTACATCGCGAACGCCGAGGAGATCACGGGCGGGCACAACATCGTCAACGTGATCCTGGTGGAGTTCCGTGCCCTGGACACCCTCGGCGAGCTGTCCGTGCTGGGGATGGCCGGCGTCGCGATCGTCGCGGTGATCTCCAGCGTGCGCCACCGGTTCATCGACCCCTCGGAGAGCGCCGACGCCGAAGCGGCCGACGAGGTCGAGCACGGTCCGGCCCTGCGAGAGGAGGGCACCTCCGCGCATCGCGCGATCCGCTCCGCCTGGGGCAACGCCGCAGCCCTGCAGCTCATGGTGCGAGTGACCGCTCCGATCCTCGCGCTCATCTCGGCCGTGCTGTTCCTGCGCGGTCACAACGCCCCGGGAGGCGGCTTCATCGCCGCCCTGGTCGGCTCCGCGATCGTGGCCCTGCTGTACCTGTCCACCTCGAGGGACCGTCAGATCGGCCCGCCCCGCCTGCCGCTGATCCTCATCGGCGGAGGCGTCGTCACAGCGCTCGGCGCCGGCTTCATGGGGTACGTCGAGGGCGGCTTCCTCGAGCCGCTGCACGGCTACGTGCTGGGGGTGCACCTGACCACCTCGATGATCTTCGACGTCGGCGTCTACCTGGCCGTGCTGGGACTGGTGATGATCGCGGTGAACCTGCTGGGAGCGAGCGCGACGGGCGGCACGCCGCCCGCCGAGGGCACCCGCGAGCGCACCGATGAGGCGGTGGAGGGCGAGCTCCCCGGACCGCTCGAGACCACCCGTGGGGAGCCCGCTCCCCGTCGCCGCCGGGTCGGGGTGGCCACCGCGCACCTCAACACCGGCACCGAGCCGAAGGAGGTCGGCCGCCGATGATCCTCAGCCTCACCGTGGCCGTCCTCGTGACCGGCGGTGTCTACCTGCTGCTCCAGCGCAACATGGTGCGCGCCGTCTTCGGCATCACCCTGCTCAGCCATGCGGCGAACTTCGTGCTGCTGGCCTCCGGGGTCCCCGGATGGCGCGCCGAGCCGCTCACCGACATCTCATCCCGCGCCGACATGGCAGATCCGCTGCCCCAGGCCTTCGTCCTGACGGCCATCGTCATCACCATGGCGGTCACCATCTTCATGCTGACCCTGGCTGTGATCGGACGCGATGACGACATGGCCCAGCACCCGTCGACCGGGGAGTCCCGAGACCAATGATCCCTGCCGTCGACCCCGCCCTGCTGCCGCTGTTCGTGGTGGTCCCCCTGCTGGGGGCCGCGATCCTGGTGGTCCTCCGGCGCCCTGTGATCGAACGCGTGCTGCTGCTCGCGGTCCCCGTGCTGCTCGGCGCCGCAGCGGTGTGGCTCCTGCTGTTCCACCAGCGCGTGCCGGTGATCTCCCACGCCGTCGGCGGATTCTCCGACGTGCTGGCGATCCCCTTCGTGTCCGATTCGGCCAGTGCCGTGATGCTGCTGGTCACGGCAGTCTCCACGCTCGCCGCGAGCGCGTTCCTGCTGATGACGGGCGAGTCTCGCTACCGCTTCGTGCCCCCGCTGGTGCTGCTGCTGACCGCCGGGGTCAACGGCGCGCTGCTCACCGGCGACCTGTTCAACCTGTTCGTGTGGGTCGAGGTCATGCTGATGCCCTCCTACGCGCTCATCGCCGTGACCGGCACCTGGCGCCGACTCGGCATCGGACGGCTGTTCGTCCTGGTCAACCTGCTCACCTCGACCGTGCTGCTGATCGGCGTGGGCTTCGTGTACGGGACCGCGGGCACCGTGAACCTCGCCGAGCTGGCCGGGGCCGGCAGCGAGGACCCGATGACCGCGGCCGCACTCGCCGTGGTGCTGCTGGCCCTTGCGGTCAAGGGCGGCATGGTCCCCGTGCACTCCTGGCTGCCGCGCGCCTACCCGGCGACCTCGGGCGGGATCATGGCTCTGTTCTCCGCGCTGCACACCAAGGTGGCGCTGTACGCGATGTACCGCATCGTCTCGGTGACGTTCTCCGAGGGCATGCCGTTCCTCGCGGTGCTCGCCGTCCTGGTGATCACGACCATCCTCGTCGGCGCGTTCTCCACCGCCGCCTCGTCCCGCCTGCGCACCGCGATGGGCCATCAGATGGTGGCCGGAGTCGGCCACATCCTGCTGGGCCTGGTGCTGTTCACCCAGCTCTCGCTCACCGCGGGGCTGCTCTACCTGGTCCACCACGTGCTGACGATGTCGGCGCTGCTGCTGACCACCGGGGCGATCGAGCACACCTACGGATCCGGCCGTCTCGAGCATCTCTCGGGACTCGCCCGGCGCGACCCCTGGGTGATCGCGATCCTCGCCCTGGGCCTGTTCAGCCTCGTGGGGCTGCCGCCCACGTCGGGCCTGTGGGGCAAGATCGGCCTGCTCGGGGCCTCCGCCGAGCAGGCATCGACCGGGGACGTCGTCCTCGGCTGGGCCGCGATCCTCGCGGTGCTGGCAGCCTCCGTGGGATCCCTGCTGGGACTGCAGCGCCTGTGGCGCCGTATCGCCTGGGGAGATGACATGACCACCTACCGGCCCGACGACGCGCAGACCGGACGCGGCGCCGAGGTGCCGCTGCCGGCCGAGGTGCGGGTGCCGTGGCGGCTCGCGCTGCCGGGCGCGGTGATGATGGCGCTGTCGCTCGCGATGTTCGTCGGCATCGGACTGCTGCTGACCGTCTTCGACACGGCCGCGATCGGTCTGCTCGACGTCGACGCCTACGTGGAAGCGGTGAAGAGCTGATGATGCGCCTGTGGTACGCGGCGAGCTACGTGCTCTGGATCCTCGTCGAGATCGTCAAGGGCTCGTTCGGCGTCGCCCGCGGCGTCTACAGCCCGGCCACCCGCAGCTCGCCCGCGATCGTGGAGTACTCGCTGCGCTGCACCACCGACGTCGAGATTGTCGCCATGGCCTCCTCGATCACGATCACTCCCGGCACGCTCGTGGTCGGCACAGCCCACGGCACCCTGGAGGAGGGGCCCAGCCTGTTCGTGCACGCGCTCTTCGCCGAGTCGCGCGAGCAGATCCTCGCCGACCTCAGCGAGATGGAGGACCGGCTGCTGCGCGCCACCCGCGGCCGGGGCGGGGCGGATGCGACCCTGCAGCCGCTGCGCGGCGGCACCGCTGACGAGCGCTATGCCGACGGTCGGATGGCACGCCACGTCCATGAGGGCGACGGGCGCGATGCGCGCAGGACACCGGGGCCATCGCGCTCCACCGATCGGGAGGAGAAGCGATGAGCGTGGTTCTATGGCTGACCGTCGTCCTGCTGGCGGCGACGATCCTGGTGGGCCTGTTCCGGGTCGCCACCGCGCCCGATCCCGCCAGCCGCGCGGTGGTCGGTGACCTCGTCTTCTTCTCCGCCATCGGCGTGATCGTCCTGGTGGGCCTGTTCAAGGAGTCCGCGGCCGCAGTGGACGCAGCGCTCATCGCCTCGGTGCTGGGGATCCTGGCCACCGTGGCGCTCGCGCGGATCCTCACCAGGGGGCGTCGATGATGGCCGTGCTCGATATCGCGATGACAGTGCTGATCGCCGTGCTACTGCTCGGGGGCGGGTTCTGGATGCTCACCTCGGCACTGTCGATGTTCCAGGCACGGGACTCGCTGTCCCGGATCAACGTGCTCTCCCCGGCGACGGGCCTGGGCCTGCCGATGATCGTGGTCGGTGCATTCCTGCAGCACACCCGCACCGACGGATTCGCAGCAGACATGCTGGTCAAGACGATCATCACCGTCATCGCCCTGATCATCGTCTCCTCGGTCGCCTCGAACGTGCTCTCACGCGCCGCGTATCTGTCGGGGTCCCCGGTCGATCCGCGCACCGCTCCGCAGGATCTCGAACGGGCTCCGGGCGAGGGAGAGCAGACGCCCCACAACGACGACCGCTGAGCCCGCGGACGTGGATCCCTCCGCAGACCACAGGAGGGCAGGATGGGGCCCATGCCGACCTCGTCCCGCCGCTCCTTCGTCCAGCTCGACGTCTTCGCCTCCCGCCCCCTGCGCGGCAACCCGCTGGCGGTGGTGCTCGACGCAGAGGGGCTGACCACCGAGGACATGCAGCGCCTGGCACGCTGGACGAACCTCTCGGAGACCACGTTCCTGCTGCCGCCCACCGTGCCCGACGCCGATTACCGGGTGCGGATCTTCACCCCCACCGGTGAGCTGCCCTTCGCCGGACACCCCACCCTGGGCACGGCGCGGGCCTGGCTGCACGCCGGGGGCGAGCCGGCGGGGGAGCGGATCGTCCAGGAGTGCGGAGCAGGGCTCATCCAGGTGCGGCGCGACGATGACCACCTGGCCTTCGCCGCTCCACCGCTGCGGCGCAGCGGGCGGCTCGAGGAATCCGACGTGCAGCAGATCGCCGCAGCCCTCGGCCTCGAACCCTCTGCGGTGCGCGACCACACCTGGGCGGACAACGGCCCGGGCTGGCGGGTGATCGAACTGGCCACTGCCGCTCAGGTGCTCTCGCTCGTCCCGGACTTCTCCCTGCTCGCCGAGTGGAAGGTCGGAGTGATGGGGTGGTATGAGGGCTCCGACGGACCCCGCTACGAAGTCCGGGCCTTCGCCCCCGGCGGCATCGAGGACCCGGTGACCGGGAGCCTCAACGCCGGCATCGCGCAGTGGCTGGTCGCTCGGGGTGAGGCTCCCGAGCGGTGGACGGTCGCGCAGGGCACGGTGCTGGACCGCGAGGGACGCCTCGAGGTGCAGGTCGAGGCCGACGGCACGATCTGGATCGGGGGCGACACCGTGCTCACGGTGACCGGCTCGATCCTGCTCTGAGGCATCGGCGCCGCTCCTCCGGGCGTTGAGGAGGTCCCGAGCGGCTCCAGTGCATACCCTGGGCCCATGGTGACCACACTCCCGTACGGTTCCTGGCCCTCGCCCATCACCGCCGAGCTCCTCGCGACCGGCGGCACCCGACTGGGCGCCCCGCGCCTGGTCGGCGATGCCGTGTGGTGGACGGAGGGTATCGCGACCGAGGGCGGCCGCCAGGCGATCGTGCGCACGGCCGGGCCGGTCGCGCTCCCGCAGCCCGGCGGCCGCACCGCGGTCGCGAGCACGGCGGTCGACGATGCCGAGGAGCACCGCCCCGCAGACCCCGTCACGGTGCTGCCCGCCCCCTTCAACGCCCGCTCCCGCGTGCATGAGTACGGCGGCGCGAGCTGGACCGTGGTGCCCGAGGACCCCAGCGACGAGAGCCCCAGCACCGAGGGCTCCAGCGCCGAGGGCTCCCCGCTGGTCGTCTTCGTGAACTTCGAGGATCAGCGGGTCTACGCCCTGCGCGAGGGCGAGCAGCCCCGCCCGCTCACCCCCGTCGGCCCCGAGGTCGAATCCGCCCAGGGCCCCTCCCTGCGCTGGGCCGACCCCACGCCGGTCACCCTCCCGGACGGCACCGCCGAGGTCTGGTGGATCTGCGAGGACCACACCGGCGGCGAGGCCGGACCGCGCACGGGAGAGGACGGCGCCCCGCACATCGAGCGATACGTCGCCGCGGTGCCGCTGGACGGCTCCGCCGCCGAGGACCGCTCGGCACTGCGCCGCGTCACCCCGTCCTCCCGCTTCGTCGCGCACGCCCGCCTCAGCCCGCGCGGTGACCAGGTGGCCTGGATCAGCTGGGAGCACCCGCAGATGCCGTGGGACGGCACCGAGCTGCACCTCGCCCCGCTCATCAACGGCAGCGCCGGCGAGGGCGAGATCATCGCAGGGGGCATCGAGACATCCGTCCTGCAGCCCGAATGGCTGGATGACCAGCGACTGATGTTCCTCTCCGACGCGACCGGCTGGTGGAACCCCTGGGTGTGGTCGGCCGACGGAGGCTCCCGCCAGGTGATCGAGCTGGATGTGGAGTTCGCGAGCGCCATGTGGGGGCTCGGCACCACCTGGTACCAGGTGCTCGACGCCGACCGTGCCCTGGTGCAGCACGGCCGGGCGGCGACCGCATTGTCGGTGCTGCGGCTCAGCACCGCAGAGCTGAGCCCGCTCGAGGTGCCGCTCACCCAGATCTCCGCCGCCGAGCTGCGGGCCGACGGCCTGCTGGTGCTCGCCGGTGCCTCTCCGACCCAGTTCGCCGCGATCCATATCGCGCACCTGGACCTCGGCGACGGAGCGGCGACGCAGCACTCTCCGTCGGGCTCAGACCCGTCGGTCGCGGACCCGTCGGTCCTGGCCTCACCCGCCCCGTCGGCACCGACCCTGTCGCCGACGTCCGCGCTGCGCTCCTCGCGCAGCGACGCCCCCGATCCCGCGCTGCTGCCGCACGCGGAGAGCATCGAGGTGCCGTTGCCCGGCGGTGGCGTGGTCCACGCGATCGTCCACCGCCCCCGGCAACAGGGCTTCTCCGGCCGGGAGGGCGAGCTGCCGCCGTTCATCGCGCAGGTCCACGGCGGGCCCACCGCCCATGTCCCGCCGGTGCTCTCGCTGCCCATCGCCTACTACACCTCTCGCGGCCTCGGCGTGGTGGTGGTCAACTACGGCGGCTCCACCGGCTACGGCCGCGAGTACCGCGACCGCCTGCGCGGGCAGTGGGGAGTGGTCGACGTGCAGGACACCGTCGCCGTGATGGAGCACCTCGTCGCCGAGGGCATCGCCGACGGGGCCCGGCTCGCGATCGAGGGCGGCAGCGCCGGCGGGTGGACCACGCTCGCCTGCCTCACCCGCACCGACACCTTCGCCGCGGGCGTCTCCAGCTTCGGCGTCGCCGAGCTCGAGAAGTTCCGCATGGACACCCACGACTTCGAGTCCCGGTACATCGACGGGCTGGTCGGCCCCTATCCCGAGCGGCGCGACCTCTACGTCGAGCGCGCCCCGCTGAGCCACGTCGACGAGCTCGAGGTGCCGGTGCTGCTGCTCCAGGGCGAGGAGGATCGGATCGTCCCGCCCAGCCAGTCGGAGCTGTTCCGTGACGCGCTCGCCGCCAAGGGCATCCCGCACGCATATCTGCTGTTCGCGGGCGAGCAGCACGGGTTCCGCCGGGCGGAGACGATCATCCGCGCCACCGAGGCGTCGCTGTCGTTCTACGGGCAGGTCCTGGGCTTCAGCCCGACCTGCGTGCCGGTGCTCGAGCTGCAGCGGGACGGGGGTCAGCGATGAACGCTCTGGCGAACGGCTCGAAGCGCACGGTGCATCCCGTCGATCAGCCGCTCAAGCCCGCGACCGCGCTGGTGATCACCTCGGTGCTGATGGTGCTTGCGCTGGCCGGCACCTACCTGCTCACGATGCTGCCCACCGACGACGCCGCCGAGAAGATGATGACCGGAGAGATCGCGCCGCAGCTCATCGTGACCGCGGTGATCGCGTTGGTGCTCGTGGTGGGCATGCTCGGGCTGGGGCTGGCGTCCTTCGTGCTCGCCATCGTGGTGGTGGTCAAGGGCGGCGGGAAGCTGCGCCTCGGTGCCGGGCTGATGATCGCCGCGTCCCTCTTCGGGCTCTTCATCTCCTTCTCCGTCTCCGGGGACACCTCGCAGCTCCCTGATGCTGCGGTCGCCGTATCGAACGTCTTCTCGGTCCTCGAGGTGATCGTCGAGGTGATCCGGGGCGTGGTGATGATCGCGGGAGTCGTGATCCTGATCCTCGGGATCCGCGAGGTGCGTCGCGAGCGGGCGGAGCTCCCGGCCCGCTGAGCGCTGCCGCACGGCGCCCACCGAGTGACCACCGCACTGGGCCCGCTGAGTGAATGCCGCACTGAGCTGGTGCATCGCCGAGCCGCCGCTGTGACGGTTGCCACGTCGGCGCCGCGTCGCTAGGTTGGGCGGCGGCGTCCGGGCTCTCCCGACGACGGGAGCGGTCCAGAAGCGTCGTGATGCGAAGGAGCCTCATGCACCCCCGGATCACCCGTCGGACCGGACTGACCGCGGCCGCGCTCGCCGCCGCAGCTGGCGTCGGCCTCCCCGCCGCCGCGCATGCCGAAGGAGACCCCGCCCTGCACGACCCCGACCTGGACAAGAACCACCCCACCGCGCAATCCGCACGCTCCGCCCCGAGCTGGAGCCGGGGCGAGCCCCACCGCCATCCCTGGGACCGTCGCGGCTCCGGGAAGACGCTGCGGGAGGCGCGGCCGGACGCCGTCGGCCTCGACGCCGAAGAGCTCGAGGGCATCCCGGCGATCATCAGGGCCGGGCTCGACAACGATCCGCCTCGCTTCGCGGGTGCGTCCCTGCTGGTCGCCTCCCAGGCCGGCATCGCCTACGAGCACGCCGACGGATATGCGCTGCGCTGGCAGGACGCCTCCACCGAGCTGCCCGAAGAGCAGCGGATCCGCGCCCGCACCGACACGATCTACGACCTCGCCTCGATCTCGAAGATCTTCACCGCCACCGCCGTGATGCAGCACGTCGAACAGGGACTGCTGGGACTGGACGACATGGTCGCCGATCACCTGCCCCGCTTCGCCCAGAACGGGAAAGGCGATGTCACCGTCCAACACCTGCTCACCCACGTCGGCGGCCTCCCGGCCTTCATCAACCTCTACTCCGCCTACCCGGATGTCCCCTCGCGCCTGGACGCCGTGCTCACCGTCGCGCCGGACGCCGCACCGGGCACCGCGTACGTGTACTCGGACCTCGGGCTGATCACCCTGGGCCTGATCGTCGAGAAGCTCTCCGGGCAGGGCCTGGACGAGTACGTGCGCGATCACATCACGCAGCCGCTGGGGATGAGCGAGACGATGTACAACCCACCCGCGGAGCTGAAGGACAGGATCGCCGCGACCGAGTACGTGGACTATTACGGCTATCTCGTGCACGGGCATGTCCATGACGAGAACGCCTACTCGCTCGGCGGGGTGGCGGGCCATGCCGGAGTGTTCTCCACCGCCCGTGATCTTGCGGTGTTCGGACAGATGTTCCTCGGCGGTGGACGCTACGGCGAGGCCCGGATCCTCAAGGCCGCCACGGTGCAGGACATGTTCACCGACCGGATCGCCGGCGTCACGGGCATCGGCGGGGCCCGCCGCGGCCTGGGCCCGGAGCTCGAGGCGTGGTTCTACCACGCAGGCCTCACCAGCCCCTACAGCGGCACCCACACCGGATTCACGGGCACCTCGCTGGTGATCGACCCGCTCACCGACACGATCGTCATCCTGCTGACGAACTCGGTGCACCCCACCCGCGAATGGTCCAGTACCTCGGTCACCCGCCGCGAGGTCTCCACCTGCATCGCCCACGCACTCGGGCTGGTGCCGAAGGAGGTCCGCGACGGCTGGCACGCAGGCTCCGAGGACGCGACCAGCGCCACGCTCAGCCTCGCGGTCGAGCTCGCTGCAGATCGTTCGGGACGCTCGCCGGAGCTGCGCGTGGAGCTGTTCGCCCACCTCGAGACCGCCTACGACATCCTCACCCTCGAGGCCTCGGCCGATCAGGGCGAGACCTGGCTACCGCTCTCCGGCCGCCTCGAGGCGAAGCACGAAGAACCGGTCGAGGTGGCCGACGGGCAGATCACCGGCTGGGGTCGGCGCGTGCTCTGGGACGGCACCTTCGCGCTCACGGGCGACGGCGGGGAGCCGCTCTCCGGCGAGGTCCAGATCCGGCTGCGCCTGGACACCGACGGCTCCACCCGCGGGCTCGGCGCCTGGGTGGGAAGGCTCCGGGTGGTCAAGGGCAGGAAGGACGTGCTGGACACGGACCAGCCCGGCGACCGCGAGCAGGTGGTCGCCGACGGGTGGTCACTCGGGAGCTGACCGGGGGCCAGCCGTGGGCTGAATGGGGTCAGGCCGTGGCGGCGAGGGCCGCCTCGATGTCGTCTGCGATGTAGGCCGGCTCCACTGCGGGCGCGTAGCGGCGCAGCACCGTGCCGTCGCGGCCGAGCAGGAACTTCGCGAAATTCCACTCGATGTCGCCGGCGTCGATGTCGGAAGCCTTGAGCCACTGGAACAGCGGGTGGGCGTCCTCGCCGTTGACCTCGACCTTCGCGAACATCGGGAAGCTGACGCCGTAGTTGATCTGGCAGAACTCGGAGATCTCTTCCTCGGTGCCGGGCTCCTGGTGCATGAACTGATCGCAGGGGAAGCCGAGCACGGTCAGGCCCTGCTCGCCGAAGCGCTCGTGCAGGGCCTGCAGGCCGGCGTACTGCGGGGTGAGCCCGCACTTGCTGGCGGTGTTGACCACCAGCACCACGGAGCCCAGATGGTCCGCGAGCTGCTGGTCCTGGCCGGAGATCGTGGTGGCGGTGAAGTCGGCGAGAGTCGTCATGGCTCCCATTGTCGACCCTGGAGAGGAGCGTGCGCTGAACGGGCCGGTGCACAGCGCAGCGCGCGACCGCTCGGCGCACCGTTCCTCCACAGCCCCCTGTCGTCCACAATTCCGCAAGTGCCCTTTCGTGGCTTCTCACCTGCGGGAACGATGGGGTCATGACTGTTTCGCCGCGCACCCCGGGCCCTGAGGGGGAACTCTCCCCTCAGGCGTTCCTCGACGGGCTGCGGCAAGCGGGACCGACGGCACTCGCTGAGGCGCTGGGGGATCTGGCCCATCTCCTGCAGGAGATCGCGGGTGATCCGGGGGAGGTGTTCGAGCTCGCGGGGAGGAGCCGCCGAGAGTTCTCGAACCTGCTCGGCAACCTCCAGGCCTGCGTCGGGGCGATGGGCGTGCTGGAGGCGCGGTCAGTGGTCGCACTGCGGGACGTCACGCGCCGTGACCGGTACGCCGCGGCCCGTGACGAGGCAGCGCATGAGCACGGTGCAGAGCCGTCCAAGGCAGCGGTCGAGGAGGCGGCGGACTACACCACGAAGGATGACCTCTCGCAGATCACCCGGCGCTCACCGCACATGGCCGGTCGCACGCTCGCCTCCGCGCAGCGTCTGCTCGAGACCTTGCCGCAGATGCTGGACGCGCTCCGGACCGGCAAGATCAGCAGCGATGCCGCCTACGCCGTGGCGGGATCCGCCGCGGGCCTCACCCCGGAGCTCGCCCGGGAGGTGGACCACCGGCTCGGCCAGCGGCTCCCGGAGTTCGACGGCGCAGGCACCAGGCGCTGGCAGGACGCGGTGGCGACCATCGCGGGCGAACTCGACCCCGACGGGGCCACCCTCCGTCACCGCCGAGCGCACAAGGAGCGCCACGTCACGATGAAGCCGGGCCAGAACGGCATGGCCACCCTCTCCGCCCGGCTCTCGGCGATCGACGCCGCCAGGATCCACAAGCGGTTCTCGCTCGAGGCAGAACGACGCCGTGCCGCTGGGGCGCGAGAGGGACACAGCGCCGCCATGGCCGACGCCTTCGCCGACTCTCTGCTCGGACGGGACGGCGGCGCCATTGAGCCCGGCACCCTGGACATCGGCCTGATCATCACCGATCGCGCCATGTTCCGTCCCGACGCCGGCGACACCGCCCACATCGAGGGCTACGGCCCCGTCCCGGCAGAGGCGGTTCGAGAGCAGCTGCGCGCCGTCACCACCGAACCCGCGGACCCGGCCGACGATCCTTTCGACGCCGACGGGCCAGCTGTCCGCGCCGAGATCCGTCGGCTCTACACGCATCCGACCACCGGCGAGCTGGTCGCCATGGACTCGACCGCCCGCGCCTTCCCGCCCGCGATGAAACGATTCCTGACCTGGCGTGACACCACCTGTCGCGGCCCCTTCTGCAATGCCGCCATCCGCCAGAGCGACCACATCGTGCCCGTCTCGCGCGGCGGAGCCACCAGCCTCGACAACGGACAGGGCGCCTGCGCGCACTGCAACAAGAAGGAGAAGAGCGCCGCAAGCGTCGAACGCACTGAGAACCCGGACGTGCCGGGGCACGGCGTGGAGTGGACAGGCCATTCAGGTGTGAGCCGCGTGACCACCCCGACGCCGCTGGTCTGGGAGCGGCGGCCCGACGACGAGGGGAGCCCATCCGTCTCGCCGGAAGAGGGCGCGCCGGAGGCCGACGAGCCGCCGTCGGCGGTCGAAGGTCGCATCGAGCCGATCGAGCCGATCGAGCCGATCGAGCCGATCGAGCCGATCGAGCCGATCGAGCCGACCGAGCCGACCGAGCCGACCCGATCGAGGGCTACTCGACCCCGTCGGCAGCGAGCATCAGGGCCGCCTCCGCCGCGGCGTCGAGCACCCCGGCCTCCTGCACGCACCGAGCCAGCAGCCACTGGCGCACCCGATGCGGGTCCAGACCGGCGAGTTGCGCCATCCGATCGGCGAAAGGACCGGGCTGAGCCCGCAGACGATCCGGATCATTGAACATGTGCTGCAGGACGTCATAGTGCGGATCGCCCATATACGGCTTGGGATCGATCAGCACCCAGTGCCGCCCGGACCCGTCCTGGACGGAGCCATCGACGGCGCCTGACCCTCCGGCCGAGGAGAGGACATTTCCCGGATGGAGATCGGTCGCCAACAGCACCGCCTCACCGTCCCATTGCGCCGGGAGCTTGCGGAAAAGCTGCAGCCCGTGGTCCACCAGGGCGCGGGGGAGCGGCGAATGCCCGGCATCGGCCCGTTGCTGCGCGGAGTCGGCCCACCACGCGCACATCTGACTGAGGGGCTGGAATCCTGTCGCAGCGTCAGCGCCTGAGATGTCCGCGCCCAACAAGTCAGCATCCGCGAAGCCAGCGTCCACCATGTCGCTGGACAGCAGCTCGCTCGGCGGCCGCCACAGCCCGCGGGCAACGGTTGCGATCACCTCATCGCGCTCGGGCCAGGTGAGCATCGCGGCCAGCGGCGTTCCCGGGTGCACTCTGTCCAGCAGCAGCGCTGCCGTCTCGCCGTGCCGCTCGCTGCGATGGACTCTCGCCGCGCCCCGTCCCTGCCAGGCGACCATTCCCGCTGCTTCGTCGCGGGATTCCTCATGGGCCCACGCGACTTTCAGCACCCGCTCCATGCCGTCGACATCGTGCACCGGCGCCACCCATGCGCTGGTCCCACCGGGGGAGAACGGCGCGGAAGCCTCCAGCTCCCACCTCGTGAGCAACCCCTGGACCATGCGTGGGAGCTCATCGCGCCAGGCTGCGAGGCCCGGGTCGTCCCCTGCTGCGAGCATCGCCGGCAGGGGATGGCCCGCGACGAGCCCCGTCACGGCGCGAGGACCCGCTCGGGCATCACGAAGTCCGCGGTGGGGGTCTGCACCTGACCCGTCATCACCAGGCCCGTGCAGCACAGTGAACCCTCATCCCCCTCAGCGACCAGGCGCGCGAGAATCGGCTCCGCCCACGTGCCGTAGCCGGAATCACCCCAGGTGGCGAGCTCGACCACCTCACGATTCGGCTCAATCGGGTCGGGGCGCGTCCCGCACACCGACAGCTCGAGAGCGGCCGATGCGGGGTCGGTCAAGGACTCGTCCAGGCAGAACAACCGCCCGCCGAGCGTGACCAACCGGGTCCGCCCCCACAGCGAGTCATACGTGCCCTCGACCAGCTGCGCGATCCTGGCGGCGGAGAGCGCGCCCTCATCGTCGCCCACGCCCGCCATGGCCGACCGCACCCCGCTCTGCTCCGCGAGTGCGCTGGGTCGGGGCCGGCCGTCAGAAGCACCGCCCTGGGCTCCGGCTCGCTCCCATTCATCCGCCTGGGGTGCGGGACGTCCCGCGGCGAGGGACAGCAGGCCGAGGATGCCGAGTGCGACGTCCGAGCTCGGGGAGTCCACCGAGGTGCCGATGACGCTCACGGCCAGCCGCTCCGCCGGGGCCGCCCAGGTGCGGGAGAGCCCCGTGGGGAACCCTCCGGAGTGGCCGATGACCGTGAAGCCGTGCAGCCGGCCCTCCTGCAGTCCCAGCCCGTACTGTGCGCCGTCGCGCAGGGTCCACACCCGGCGCCGCATCTCCCGCAGCGATCTCGGCTCCAGCAGCGCGCCGGCCGTCAGCACCCGTCCGGCGACGCTCGCGATCGCCCCGGCGGTGGCCCAGAATCCCGTTGCCGCAGCGAGGGCTCCGGTGCTGATCTGCTCCACCACTCGTCGGGGTCCGTGCAGCAGCGAGGTGTGCCCGAGGGCGAAGCCGTCGGCCGCCTCCGGCCCCGGAGCCCCCGCCGGCAGGTCGGGACCAATCTGCTCTAACCCGACCGGGGCGAGCACCAGCTCGGTGACCGCCTCGGCGAAGCTCGCTCCGGTGACCTCCTCGATGACCAGTCCGAGCAGCCCGTAGCCGATGTTCGAGTACTGCAGATGCAGGCCCGGCTCGGTCCGTACCGCACCGGTGCGGGCGATCTGCAGCAGCTGCGCCCGGTCGGTGAAGGGAGTGCTGAGGCGCCACCAGCGGGCGTCGTCGGAGTCGCGGGTCAGGCCCGCCGAATGCGAGAGCAGGTCGCGCAGTGTGCGATCCGCGACGGGGGAATCTGCGAGCTCGACCACATGGTCGCCGACGGTGTCATCCAGCCGCAGCCTCCCCTGTTCCTGCAGGCGCATGATCGTCAGCGCCGTGAACATCTTCGAGTGGGAGGCGATGCGCAGCCGGTGCGTGGTGGTCAGCGGGATTCCCGCCGGTTCGTCGGCCGCGCCGACTGCGACCTCTGTGACGAGCTCCCCGTCATGCCAGATCGCGACCTGGAATCCCGCCTGACGGCGCAGGTGGCGCACGGTCTCGAGCCACTCGGGCAGCATCGCCGCGACGTCCTCCACGGCGGCGCGAGAGATCCCCGTGCTGCTCTCCCGAAGAGTCCCGGCACTCTCGGGCGCCGGGCTACGGCCGCCGGTCCCAGCACCAGCGACAGCACCGGCAAGGGCCCGGGGCTCAGCGGACGGCACGGCATCGTGAGGGGTGTCGGCGAACGGTGCGGGCATGGCATCTCCTTCGAAGGCGGTCGGCGCTCCCGCAGACTACGGGCCCACGGTCTGGAACTCCCGGCGGCGGCCGTTAGCATCACCCTCGTGAAACCGTTCGTGCAGATCGCTACCCGCCCTGAGGACGACGTCGCCCTCACCGAGCGCGCCGCCGTGCTCGACTTCACCGGACTCGCCGAGGACCAGCTGATCTTCGCCCGCCTGGACCGCGACCCCTTCCCTGACCTGCACGCCGCAGACATCTCCGGGATCATCCTGTGCGGCAGTCCCTTCACCGTCTCCGATCCGGTGGAGTCGAAGTCCGCTGAGCAGCTGCGCGCCGAGGCGGAGATCTTCCGAGTCCTGGACCAGGTGATCGCCGAGGACATCCCCTTCCTCGGCGCCTGCTACGGCATCGGCACGCTCGGCACCCATCAGGGTGCCCTGATCGACAAGGTCTACGGCGAGCCGCTGGGCGCCGTGGAGGTCACGCTCACCGAGGCCGGCCAGCAGGATCCGCTGATCCGCGAGGCGCAGCTGCCGCAGACCTTCACCGGGCTGGTCGGGCACAAGGAAGCCGTCCACACCCTCCCCGACCACGCCACGGTGCTCGCCACCGGGAGGACCTCGCCGGTGCAGATGTTCCGGGTGGGCACGCGCCAGTACGCGACCCAATTCCATCCCGAGCTCGACATTCCCTCGATCATCGAGCGGGCCCGCGCCTACCGCGAGCACGGCTACTTCTCCCCGGATGAGATGGAGGACGTGTTCGACGCGCTGCGGAACGAGGTCGCCGACCAGCCGCCCCGACTGCTGCGCGCCTTCGCCACCCTGTTCGCGCGCTGACCGTTCGCGCGCAGAGCCGAACCGTCGCACAGAACCGGGCCGTCGAACCGAGCCGTCGCGTCGAACCGCTGCGTCGGGCCGCCGCACAGAGCGGCAGGACCGAGCCGCTGCACTGAGCTGCGGGGCCGGGGGCGGCACGTCGTCCCACCTCAGTGGGGCCTGCTCAGGTACCGTCCGCACCGTGCCCCGATTCACACCAGAGCAGATCCGGCGACGACAGATCGTCGCCGGCGCGCTCGCACTCGTGCTGCTCCTGGTGATCGGCGGCTGCACCGCGTCCGTGATCGGAGCACTGCGCGGGGGCGAGAAGGAGCAGGCGCTCACCGAGCCCGAGCCCTTCCAGGCGGATGACGCCGCGATGTCCGTCGCCGCCACGCCCGCGGACGCCGTAGCCCTCGCGAACCTGCCCGACGGGACCGAGCTCACCCCGGATGAGGTGATGGGCATCGACGTCTCCAGCCACCAGGGCGATATCGACTGGGCGCAGGTCGCCGGCGATGGCTACCGCTTCGTCTACGTCAAGGCCACCGAGGGCACCGGGTTCACCGACTCGCACTTCCGCCAGAACTGGGAGGGGGCCCGGGCTGCCGGCGTGACCGCCGGCGCTTACCACTACTTCACCCTGTGCTCACCGGGCGCTGACCAGGCTGCTGACTTCCTGGCTGCCGCTCCGCCTGATGACTCCGCCCTCCCGCCGGCCCTCGATCTCGAGTTCGACGGCTCGTGTGCGGAGCGGCCCGAGGCGGCCGACGCGCAGAACGAGATCGATGCCTTCACCGCAGCGGTCGAGCAGGCCTGGGGACGGCGCATGCTCATCTACTCCTCCTCGGAGTGGCGTGAGCATTACGAGCTGCCGGTGACGAACAACCGCCCGGACTGGCTCTTCTCCGCAGCTCAGCGGCCGGCCCAGGAGGACTGGGCGGTGTGGCAGCTGCGCTTCGACGGCACCGTCGCCGGGATCAGCGGCGGGGTCGACATCGATGTCGCCCGGATCGACGTGCTGCGCTCCCATGCCACCATCCCCGAGGGCGAAGGCGCGATCGGACATCCCATCGACGGGGCCTGAGAACTGAGTCGACGGGCCCGAGCGTTGGTCAGCCCAGCGTCCCCTCAGCCCAGCCTCCCCTCAGCCCAGCAGTTCCTGGGTGCGCGCGCTCTCCCGCGCATAGTCCTCGGCCAGGGTGTCGAGCACCGTGGTCCAGTGCTCGAGCAGGGCCTGACGCTCTGCCGCACCGAGCAGCCGCTCCTGGTGGAGCTCGATGACGATGCCCCAGAGCGGATCCTCGGGCGAGTCCTGCAGGGTCACCTGGAAGGCGGTCTCGTGGTCGAGGGCAGCGGGAGTCCACCGCAGGCGCAGCCGACGGCCCACATGGCAGCCGACCACCCGGCCACGGACCCGGCCCTCATGGCGGATCGGTGCCCCGACCATCTGCGGGATCGACTCGACTCCCAGCCACTGCGGAAGGCACTCGGCGAGCAGCCGACGCCAGACGTCCTCGGCGGACGCGGGCAGGGCGCGACGGACGGCCAGCTGCCACCCGGCGTCGTGGGTGAGGCCGACAGGGGTGAGGCCGACGGGGGAGTGCCTGGTCTCGGAGTGCATATCGCCACCGTAGAGCGGGTTCCCGGGCGTGCCCAGGCGGATCCTCGAGCTGTCCTCAGGTGTTCGCCGCTGCGTTGCCGGGATGTCACCCAGGACGTGAGATCCGTCTGCGCGATGGCTCCGGGGCGAGCCCGCGACGGAGTCCTCCGTGGAAGCGCGGGTGGAGGTGCACGTGGAAGCCCAGATGGAGGCTCAGGCCGCGGTGATCGCCTCTTTCAGGGTTCCGCTCTTGCCCAGATCCCCGGTGAACAGCTCCCCGTCGATCAGCACCGACGGCGTGCCGGGGACGCTCTCCAGCGCAGCGGGCTCGACGACATCCTGGAGCCAGACGTAATAGGCACCCTCGGCTTGGCATTCGCTGATGTCCACCCCGGTCGCCTCGTTGACCAGGTAGATGAGCTCGTGATCGGCGAGGCCTTCGTTCCCGGGCTGGTTCTCGAACAGGGTGATCTCCGCCGGGAACCATCTCTCCGAGCCCTGGGCGTAGGCGCAGACTGCGGCATGGGCTGCCCGGCTCGAGTACCCGGGCGGATCCGAGGAGGCATCGAGCATCGGACGCGGATGGACCCGCAGGGTGATCTCGTTGTCCAGCGCCATCTGGATCAGGTCATCGCCCTGGATGCGCTGGAAGTCCTTGCACGGCGGGCAGAGGAAGTCGCGGTAGACATCCACCACCGGGCCGTCCTCGCTCGAGCTCAGCTCGAGATAGGGCTGATCGGGGGCGACCTCGGGCGGCAGGACCAGCTCGTCGGAGTGGTTGCCGCCTTCCTGCGGGACATCACTGTGAGGGGCCGGATCCTCGGCGGGGCTGGCCGTGGCGGTGCCGCTCGCGGAAGGGCCGGTCGCGGAAGGGTTGCTCGAGACGGGGTCGACCGTACGGCTCGCCTCCGCCTCGCCGCTGCGATACACCAGGACGCCGACGGTCACGGAGAGCACCAGCAGCATCCCCAGTGCAAGGCAGGCCACCGCGGCGACGACGCCGAAGATCAGCGGGGTGCGGGAGCTGCGTGCATCCATGGGTCCGCCTCGGGTGCAGGTGGGGCCAGGTGTCGGCCCCCAGAGCCCAGAGCTTAGCGAGGCAACCGCCGTTCAGCGATGGAGCTGCCGCTGAACGATGGATCTGTCCGTCGGGCGGTCTGTCCGCCGTGGCAGGCATGCTGGGGGCATGAAGGTTCACGACGTTGCCTCCCAGAACCGCCGGATCAGCCGCGCCGAACAGCCAGCCGAACAGCCGGAAGACGCCCCGGCGATCCCCGAGGCCCTGCGCGAGGACCCCGAAGACGCCTTCCGCGACCTCGCTCTTCACCCCGAGCAGCCGACGCCCCGCGGAGAGAACCTCTACCCGTCTGCGTGCGCGGCGTGAGCCCGCTGCTCCCGCTGCGCATGGTCCGAGAGCATCACCTCGCCCCGGCCGACAGGTCCGCGTGGCCCGCGACCCTGGCACCCGTGCGCCAGCTGCTGGACGAGGGGCTCGAGCTAGGGCAGGTCACGGTGCTGACCGGGGACAACGGAGCCGGCAAGTCGACGCTCGTGGAGGCGATCGCCGGCGCTTACGGACTGAACCCCGAAGGCGGCGGGACCGGGGCGATGCACGCCACCCGCGCCACGGAATCACCGCTCGGCGAGCACCTGCAACTGGTGCGCGGCGCGGGCGCCTCGAAGTCCGGCTTCTTCCTGCGCGCCGAGACCATGCACTCGCTGTTCACTTACTACGAGGAGATCGGGGTGGGCGGGATGATGCACGAGCGCAGCCACGGTGAATCGTTCCTCGAGCTGGTCGCCGAGCGCTCCCGCATCCGCGGCCTCTGGATGCTCGACGAGCCCGAATCCGCACTGTCGCTGCCCGGCTGCCTGGCCCTGCTGGGGCTCTTGCGAGAGCTGGTCGACAACGGCTCCCAGATCATCCTGTCGACCCACTCCCCGGTGCTCGCCGCGCTGCCGGGCGCGGAGCTGTATGAGGTGGGGGAGTGGGGCCTGCGCCGCACCGACTACGACGACCTCGTCCTGGTGCGCACTTGGCGCAGCTTCCTCGACGCACCGCAGCGCTTTCTCCGATACCTGGACTGAGCGGTTCAGGGCTGCAGCCGGTGCCGCTCCCAGGTGCCGTCGGCCGCTGCGGTGTAGAGGATCCGGTCATGGACGCGGTGCGGGCGACCCTGCCAGAACTCCAGCGTCCGCGGGCGCACGCGCAGCCCGCCCCAGAACGGCGGCCGCGGCACCGGCCCGTCCGCGAACCGATCCTCGGCCGCGGCGTACTGCGCCTCCAGCCCCTCGCGCGAGGCGATGGACCGCGACTGATGGGAAGCCCAGGCCCCCAGCTGGGAGCCGCGCGGACGCAGCGCCCAGTACGCATCGGACTCCGCCGCAGAGACCTCCTCCACGGCGCCCTCGATGCGCACCTGCCGCTGCAGCGGATACCAGGGCAGCAGCAGCGCGGCCTGCGGCGTGGCCCGGGCCTCGCGGCCCTTGTCCGAGTCCAGGTTCGTGTACATCACGAAGCCGTCTGCGTCGTGCGCCTTCAGCAGCACGGTGCGCGAGCGCGGCCGGGGTATGCCATCGGCATCGAGCGCCACGGTGGAGAGCACCACGGCCGACGGCTCCGGCAGATCCCCGTGCTCCTCCCGGCGGGCGAAGGCCTCCGCCAGCCAGAGATCGAACAGGGCCAGCGGATCAGACGGGGCATCATCCGGCAGCGATCCGGCGAGATAGTCGGTGCGCTCGCCGGCGAGCCGGGGGAGGCCAGCACGGTCTGTCATCGGAGTCTCCTGTCCCTCGGTGGTCTTCCCCGCCCGCACCAGGCTCGCGGGGACAGCGGGCCGCGTGGAAGCGGTGGCGCCGACGACCAGCGGGGTGGACGTCCTCGTCCTGGGGCTGATCCTAGAGCGCGTGCGGACTTCATGCGCTGTGCTGTCCTGCGCTGTGCTGTCCTGCGCCGTGCTGTCCTGCGCCGTGCTGTGCGGACACTGACCAGAGTGGCTGCTGATCTGACCGGCTGCTGATCAGCTCGGCATCGCGGGGTCGCCCTCGGCGATGGCGCGCAGCGCGGCCAGATGCCCGGCGAGGGCGGCATGGCCCTTCACGGTGAGCGAGACCCAGGTCAGCCGACGGGCATCATTCCGTACCGGAGAGAACTCCTTGCGCAGCTTCACCAGCTCCGCGTCGGCCAGCAGCTTGAGGTTCTTCGAGAGGTTCGCGTCCTTCAGCTGCAGGGTGTCGCGCAGCACTGAGAACTCGACCTCACTCATCGGGCGCAGCAACCCGCAGATCCGCAACCTCACCGGAGCGTGGATGAGCTCATGGAATTCTGGTGCGGGTTCCTGCCCTGCACGGGGAGCGGAAGCCCTGCTCATCGCTGCGTGGAGTGGTGGGAGGGGGTGGAGATCTCGGAGCGCAGCACCGCGTCGTACCGGCGCCCCAGCCACACCGTCGCGACGAAGCCGAGCACCGCAGGCACCAGCACCCACCACGGGGAGAGGCCGGCGATCTTCATCAGCACCCCGGATGCCATCAGCACGACCAGCGTTCCCAGGAGCAGCAGCATCATGCGCCGGCTGCGGGGGCCGGCGGGCTCGGACATCCAGACCTTGTACCGGCTGGTGTAGGCCTTGATCAGGAAGGGGATCCAGATGATGACCATCACGATCATCGACATGGAGGCGACCGAGGGCAGTGATTGGGCGATGATCGCCGCCGCGACCATCCCGCCGAGGATGGGGTGGTACCACCACGGCGTGACCAGGCGCGCGGCGAGCTGCGACGCGTCCGTGTCCATGGCGGCCAGCCTGGCGCGAGCCTCCGCGGCGGAGGGTGCGTCCTCGGGCCCGCCCTGCGCGATGTCGTTTTCCATGTTGGAAACTCTATGAGTCACTTCACTGTTCGTCAAGTGACTGAGGGTGGTGTCCGACCGTGCTCGGACTGCGGAGGCTCTCAGACTGTCGCGAGATCCCCGCGGCCACGACGCGGACGGTGATGGACTCCGGGCTCGCGCAGCAGGGAGGAGAACAGGCCCCGACGGCCCCGGCGCGTCATCACGGAGCGAGACTCCGGCGGGGAGGGGAGCGCCGCGAGCTCGAAGGTGCTGGGATCCTGGCCGCGCGCGGCGGCGCGAGCCTTCGCGGCGCGCACCTGCTGCAGCGACTCGAGCTCACCCCAGGTGGCCGGCAGCGGCCGGTAGTCGATGAGGTGGTCTTCGGTGGTGGCACGGGTGCGGCTGGTGGAGATGGTTGCGTTTCTCATGCCTCCACTGTGCGGCGCGGCGCACCGCCGCCGCGTCCTCCGGGAAGCGCGAGGGCGTCATCCCGTGGGTGGATCCTGAGAGGGTCGCTCGGGACAGTCATCCACACTCCGGGCTGACGGGCTGACGCGGGACCTCCGTCCCGCTTGCGTGATCGCAGGAGCCTGCTAGTGTTCCTCTCCGAACCACTGTGTTCACCGGATTGTCATCCCCCGTCCTTGACGGAGGAGCAAGACCTGGGACCTGCTCGTGCGCTCCAGCGCACCCGGCGGGGCCCGGGTCTTTTTTGTTGCCCGGAACCTGCCGCCCGCAGGTCCACCGACCCCAGGAAGACCGACCCAGGAAGGATGCGACGACGCATCATGAGCACCTCCTCACCAGGGACCACGTCGATCGCCGAGGACATCGTCCGCGGCGTCGGCGGGCCAGAGAACATCGAGAGCCTCACCCACTGCGCGACCCGACTGCGCTTCCAGCTCCATGACGGTGAGAAGGTGGACCGGGAGAGCCTGGACGCGCTCTCCGGCGTGATGGGCACCGTGCCCCAGTCCGGCGATCGCTTCCAGGTCGTCATCGGCGGCGCCGTCGCCGGGGTCCACTCCCAGATCATGAACCTCCCCTCGATGGCCGACGGCGGCACGCCCGTCGCCCAGTCCGACGCCGAGGTCAAAGCCGCGATCCGTTCCAAGGCGAGGGGGAAGTGGTCCTGGCTCGACAGCTTCTTCGAGTACCTCTCGGACTCCTTCCGTCCGCTGATGGGCGTGCTGCTGGGTGCTTCGCTGATCATCGCGATCGCCTCGGTGCTCGACGCCCTGGGCATGGTCGACTTCCGCGCTGAGGACAAGTCCTCGACCTGGGTGTTCGTCGATGCGATGTGGCGTTCGGTGCTGTACTTCCTGCCGATCATGGTGGCCTTCAACGCCGCGAAGAAGCTGCAGATCGACGGCTGGGTCGGCGCTGCGGTGATGGCCGCGGTGATGACCCCGGACTACATGGGCCTGCTCGACGGCACCACCCCGGGTGTCACCTGCACCACCAATGAGCTGCTGGGCACCCAGCAGTGCATCGCCCAGGTGTTCGGTCTGCCGATGCAGCTGAACGACTACGGCGGCCAGGTGTTCGTGCCGCTGCTGATGGTCGCGCTGCTGGCACTGGTCTACAAGGGCCTGCAGAAGGTCTTCCCGCCCAACGTGCAGCTGGTGTTCGTGCCCTTCCTCGCGATGCTGGTGATGATCCCGGTGACCGCCTTCCTGATCGGCCCCCTCGGCATCTGGGCCGGCAACGGCCTCGGCGCGGGCCTGGCCTGGCTGAACGGCAACGCACCGCTGGTCTTCGCGATCTTCATCCCGCTGCTGTACCCGTTCCTGGTGCCGTTGGGCCTGCACTGGCCGCTGAACGCGCTCATGCTGCAGAACATCAACTCCCTGGGCTATGACTTCATCCAGGGCCCCATGGGCGCCTGGAACTTCGCCTGCTTCGGCGCCACCGCCGGCGTGCTGCTGCTCTCGATCCGCCACCGCGAGGCCGAGATGCGCCAGACCGCCACCGGCGCGCTCGCCGCGGGCCTCTTCGGCGGCATCTCCGAACCGTCGCTGTACGGCATCCACCTGCGCTTCAAGCGGATCTACCCGCGCATGCTCGTGGGCTGCCTCGCCGGCGGTCTGACCGTGGGCCTGCTCGGCGGAGTGAACACCTCCGTCTTCGCCTTCACCTCGCTGCTGACCATCCCCGTCTTCGACCCGATGCTCACCTACGTCATCGCGATCGTCATCGCCTTCGTGGTCGCCATGGTCCTGGTCTTCTTCTCCGACTACCGGACCGCCGAGCAGCGCGCCGAGGCGAATGCCCAGCGTGACGCCGCTGAAGCCGCCGCCGCGCCCGCCGCGGCAGAGGCCGTCGCACCCGCCGCGGAGCGCGAGCTCGCGACGGTCGGTGCACCCGCTGCCACCGGCGTCGCTGCCGCTCCCGGCGCTGCTTCGACTGGCGCTGCCGCGTCGGGCGCTGCTGGTCCCGGTGCTGCGCCGTCCAGTGCTGCGACGTCCGGTGCCGCCGCGAACGGTGCCGCCGTGCCCGGAGCCGGCGACGTAGTCCTCACCGCCCCCGTGGCCGGACGCCTGGTGCCGATCGGTGAAGTCTCCGACCCGGTGTTCGCCTCGAAGGCCCTGGGAGAGGGCGTCGGCATCATCCCTGTCGACGGGCGCATCCTCGCCCCGGCGGACGGCCTGCTGGCCACCGTCGCCACCACCGGTCACGCCTTCGGGCTGCTGGCCGACGGCGGCGCAGAGGTGCTGGTCCACGTCGGCATCGACACCGTGAAGATGGACGGTGAGGGCTTCGACGTCCGCGTCGAGCAGGGGCAGCGGGTGCGGGCCGGCGACCTGCTGGCCGTGGTCGACCTCGAGGCGATCCGCGCCGCAGGATACGACTCGATCACCCTGCTGACCGTCCCGAACACCTCGACCTTTGCCGCGGTCGAACCCGCACCTGCGGCCGACGTCGTGGCCGGGGACACGGTGGTAGTGGCTCGCCGCTGAGCCGCTGGTCCGGTGCGCGTATCCTCCTGTTGAGGGTGCGCGCACCGTGGCAGCCGACCGCTGCCTGGCAGGAGGTGCACGTGCTCTCGACGACGAGGGCCGAGAAGAGAGGTGCTGTGCCGATGAAGGTGCTGAGGGTCCTCAACAACAACGTCGTGCTCTCCCGCGACGAGATCGGCCAGGGCGTCATCCTCACCGGGCGCGGCATCGGCTTCCGCGCGCAGCCCGGCCAGCAGGTCGACCCCGAGAAGATCGTGCAGATCTTCGTCCCGGCCGACGGGCGGGATCCCGACCACCTCGCCGAGGCGTTCGCGATGATCGACCAGGAGATCCTGCGGGCCGTCGTCATCGCGCTGCGCGAGACCGGCATCGAGGATCGCGAATCCCACCGCCCTACGCTCGCCATCGCCGTGGCCGATCACGTCTCCGGCGCCCTTGAGCGTCTGCACCAGGGGATCGAGATCGAGTACCCGTTGCAGGCCGAGGTCCAGACCCTCTATGCCGAGGAGTACGACAGGGCCCGCCGGCTGCTCGTCGAGGTCAACCGTCAGGTGGATCCGAAGCTGCCCGAGCATGAGGCGACAGCTCTCGCGCTGCACCTGGTCAACGCCGGGTTCGCGACGGGTGACCTGTCCTTCACCTACACCATGACCGGGGTCATCCAGCAGATGCTGGCGATCGTGGGGGAGCGGTTCGGGATCGTGGTGGATCGCCACTCGATGGCCGCCGCCCGCTTCATCACCCATGTGCGCTATATGTTCGTGCGCATCCAGCAGCATCGTCAGCTCGACGGTGAGCAGTCCCTGATCAGCCGCACCATCTGCGAGGCCTATCCCGAGGCGACACGCACCGCCGAGCAGCTCGCGGTGATCGTGCGGCTGCGGATGGGCGATGCCCTCTCCTACGACGAGATCGCCTACCTCGCGCTGCATGTGGCCCGGATGACCATGGAGGTCGAGGCCGCCACGACGGCGGTCAGCACGGTGGACAGCGGGGTCGGCATCACAGCCAGCAGCGGAGCTGGCGGCGCGGCCGACAACGCAGGCAGCGGCGCAGCTGGCAGCGCGGCCGACAACGCAGGCAGCAGCGCAGCCGCCAGGGAAGCCGATAGGGGAACCGACAGCGGAGCTTAGGCGCCGTCCGCGAAGGTCGGCGACCCCGCGGGCCGCCCGTGTTCCGGCTCCGCCGCCAGGGCCCAGCTCACCTCGATCAGGTGCTCCGGCTCGTGCAGATCCGCGCCGGTCAGCTCCTGGAATCGCTTCAACCGGTAGCGCAGCGTGTTCACATGCACCGGGATCGACGCGGCGGCGCGTGGGATGTTCAGTCCATGCGCCAGGTAGGCGCGCACCGTCTCCTGCAGCAGCTGCCCGAACGCACCCTCGGCGCGCAGCGGCTCGAGGTGGCGGCGCCGCAGCAGCTCGGTGGCCTCGGGGCTGGCCGTGATCCCCATCCGCCAGGAGAGCGTCCCGAGGTCGGCGAGGCCCCGGTGGCCGACCCGTGCCGCGGCCGTCTGCACACGGCTTGCCGCGACGAAGGACTCCGGCAGTCGAGCGAGAGGGCCGGGTGGGCCCAGCGCGAGGGACAGGCCCTCGGGGTCGACGCCGACGGCGGGCTCGCCGAGCACTAGGCCGACCTCGCCCATGCCGTGCGGAGTGCTCAGGACCTCCACCCCGGCGCGCGCCGCCCAGTCCTGGAGCCGGTGGGCGGTGTCGGCAGCGTCGGACCGGTCCTCGTTCTCCGGCTGACCATTCTCCAGCTGCCAGTTCTCCATCTGTCGGGCGGAGGGAGCCGCGATGAGCGCACGTGCGGGCGCCTCGCCGGGAACGCCGTAGGCGGCGGCGCCGCTGAGCAGCTCGGTGCGCGGCAGGCCGGTCATCACCGCCTCGATCAGCCAGCGGGAGCGGCGGCCGGAGTCGGCGACGGCCTGGGCGATGCTGCGCTCCTGGTGGCCGATGACGGCGCGGGTGGAGAACGAATCCCCGAGCGACCACAGCAGGGTCGCCACGACCAGCACCTCCTCGGCGGGCAGTCCATGCGCCGGGGCGAGCCGCCGCAGGCGGTCCAGGATCTCCGTCATGCACAGGCGGAAGCCGGCCAGCACGCTGCCCAGCGGCACCCCCTGCCCCATCCGCTCGACGGCGAGCTCCTCCGCCTCGGCGATCTGCTCGGCATCCGGAGAGGCCCCGCGGCGCACGGTGCGGATGCTGAGGTCGATGTTGCGATGGATCGACGCTTCGAGCGAGGCGGAGGGGACCTCGCCGTAGCCGGGCAGGGCCGTACGGATCGCGCTCGAGATCTCCGGCACCAGGGACTCTTCGTGCTCGAGAGCGTCGAGCATCCTGTCCAGGGCCGCGCCGGCGGCGGGCAGAGAGCGGGGATGAGCCATGGGGGCACCCTATCGGCGCCATTGAGGCACCCTATCCGCGCCGTGGAGTCGCCCTTCTCGGCATGCTGGCCGGTCGGCTGACTTCCCTCCAGGTATGTGCAACCCGTAGTATCAGGAACATCAGGTAGCGTGCATCCCGCCGCACCCGCCGGCAAACCGCCCCCAGACATCGTCGTCGAAGGAGAACCCTCGTGCCCGAGGCCGTCATCGTCGCCACCGCCCGCTCCCCCATCGGTCGCGCCCGCAAAGGGTCGCTGAAGGACATCCGCCCCGACGACCTCGTCGGCCAGATGATCCAGGCTGCGCTCGACCAGGTTCCGCAGCTCGACCCCACCACGATCGACGACCTGCAGCTGGGCTGCGCGATCCCCGAGGGCCAGCAGGGCGGGAACCTCGCCCGCACCGTCGCGGTCCGCCTCGGCCTGGACACCGTGCCCGGCGCGACGGTTACCCGCTTCTGTGCCTCCTCGATCCAGACCACCCGCGCGGCCTTCCACGCGATCGCCTCCGGCGAGGCCCGCGTGGTGATCTCCGCGGGCGTCGAGTCGATCTCCTCGAGCTCCGGCAAGCTGATGGACGAGGACGCCCGCGACCCCCTGTTCCGTGACGCCTGGGAGCGCACCGAGAAGCGCGCCACCCGAGAGATCCCCGCCCCCTGGCACGACCCGCGCGAGGACGGCGAGCTGCCCGACGCCTACATCGCCATGGGGCAGACCGCCGAGAACGTCGCCGAGCTGCGCGGCATCTCCCGCGCCGCCCAGGACGAGTACGCCGTGCGCTCCCAGAACCGCGCCGAGGCCGCGATCGCCTCCGGCTTCTACGCACGGGACATCACGCCGGTCACCCTGCCCGACGGCACCGTGGTCAGCGCGGACGACTCTCCGCGCGCCTGTGTCACGCTCGAGGCCGTCGGCGGGCTGGACCCCGTCTTCCGCCCGGGCGGAACCGTCACCGCCGGCAACTGCTGCCCGCTGAACGACGGCGCCGCAGCGCTGATCGTCATGGAGGCGGAGTACGCGAAGGAGCTGGGCATCACCCCGCTCGCCCGCGTGGTCGCCACCGGCGTCTCCGGCCTCAGCCCCGAGATCATGGGCCTCGGACCGGTGGAGGCGACCCGCAGAGCGCTCGCACTCGCCGAGCTGACCATCGACGACATCGACCTGGTCGAGTTCAACGAGGCCTTCGCCGCGCAGGTGCTGCCCGCCGCCGAGGACCTCGGCATCGACCACGAGAAGCTCAACGTCCACGGCGGGGCGATCGCGCTCGGCCACCCCTGGGGCTCCACCGGCGCCCGCATGACCACCACCCTGCTCCACGGCCTGCAGGAGCGCGAGGGCCGCTACGGCCTGGCGACCCTGTGCGTCGGCGGCGGCCAGGGCATGGCCCTCATCATCGAGAGGATGAACTGATGACCAGCAACGACTCCCACGCCCAGCCCGCTCCGCAGCAGTCCGGGTGGAACGCCCCAGTGCCCGGCCACATCTCCCCCGGGGGCAACCCCGGCGGCTCCGACGACGCCCGACGGGACAGCGTGGTCACCGACCGCGCCGTCGTCTCCGCACCGGATGCCACGGCCGCCACCCCGGCCGACCTGCTGCCCGCCGCGGCGGACCATTACGCGCTCTTCCAGGACGTCGCCGGCGAGGATCTCCGGGCCTGGGCGGATGCCCGCTCGCTCGCCGCCGAAGTGCTTCCGCAGATCAACGACTGGTGGGACCGCGGAGAGTACCCGATCGAGCTGATCGCCCGACTCGGTGAGCTCGACCTGCTCACCGACGGCCTCGACGTGCCCGGCCACCGCACCCTCTCCCCTCTCGCCACAGGCCTGGTGAACATGGAGCTCTCCCGCATCGACGGGAGCGTCGGCACCATGGTGGGCGTCCAGGGCGGGCTTGCACTGCGCTCGATCATGCTGCTGGGCTCCGAGGAGCAGAAGCAGCGCTGGGCCGAGCCGCTCGCCACCGGCGCGGAGCACGCCGCCTTCGCCCTCACCGAGCCTGATCACGGCTCCGACTCCGTCTCACTCGAGACGGTCGCCCGCCGCGACGGGGAGCAGTGGGTGCTCTCCGGGCAGAAGCGCTGGATCGGCAACGGTGCGGGCTGCCACCTCTCCGTGGTCTGGGCGCGCGTGGATGACGAATCGCAGCCGGAGCTGCACGGCCAGGTCAGCGGGTTCCTCGTGGACCAGTCGCTGCCCGGCTACGAGGCCGAGGTGATCCGCGGCAAGGTCGCCCTGCGCGCCATCCACCAGGCCCACATCACCATGACGGACGTGCGGATCGCGCTGGATCAGCGCCTGCCCGGGGCCCGTTCCTTCAAGGACACCTCGAAGGTCCTGTTCGCCACCCGCGCCGGGGTCGCCTGGGGCGCGCTCGGCCATGCCGTGGCCTGCTACGAGGCCGCCCTCGAGCATGCCCAGAAGCGCATCCAGTTCGGCCGACCGCTGGCGAAGGCGCAGCACGTCCAGGTGCGGCTGGCGTCGATGCTGCAGACCCTCACCTCGATGCAGCTGCACTGCGTACGGCTCGCCGAGCTCGAGGCTGCCGGGAGGATCCGCCCCGAGCAGGCCTCGCTCGCGAAGGTGCATAACACCCGCGCCGCGCGCGAGATCGCCTCGGACGCCCGCGACATGCTCGGCGGCTCCGGGATCCTGCTCGAGAACCGCGTGGTGCGCCACCGCAGCGACATCGAGGCCCTGCACACCTACGAGGGCACCGACACGATGCAGTCGCTCATCGTGGGCCGGTCGATCACCGGGGTCAGCGCCTTCGCGTGAGTCGCCTCTCCCGCCGGAAACGACTGTCGGGACAAGCGCAGATGCAGAGGCAGATGCAGATGCGGTGACGGGAAGGGCTCCGCGTCCGGCCCGTCACAGCGCGCGCAGCACCGTCGCGAGATCCTCGGTGACGTCGCCGGGGCACACCCGGTGCGTCCAGAGCGCTGCCGGCTCGCCCGCCCGGATGATCCGCATCTCGCCGGTGGGGTCCCCGCAGCCGATGCTGCGCCGCTCCAGGTGCACCTCGTTGACCGCGGTGAGCACGGTGCCGGTCTGAGCCCAGCTGAGCAGCACTCCCTCGGCCGCCTGCTCGACGTCCACCTCGGCGCCCCAGCCCTCCGGGGTGTTCGTCGCCGTCAGCAGCATCCCCTCGCTGCCCCAGCCCCGATCCAGGGAGTACCTCTCCGGCGGGGTGGCCTCGTCGGCGCTCTGGAGGGACTCGTCCCAGGGGCGGATCTCCACGGTCCACTGCTGCCATGGCCGGGCGAGGTGCTCATCGATCCGGCCCACTGCCTCGCGGGCCTCGTCCGACAGCGCGGCCAAGGGTGTCTCTCCCTGGCAGTTCTGCATCGTGGAGCGGTGCGTGACCGAGCCTGAGATCTCGACGATGTCGCTGCCGATGTCCGTGCAGGCGTCGCGGTCCGAGTCGGGGACCGTCGGCTCCCACTCGAGATACGCCTCGGCGGCCTGTTCGACGCGGGCGCGCTGCTCGGGCTCGAGCTCGGTCTCGACCTCGAAGAGCACGGAGTCGTCCGGCAGTTCGAAGCGCAGCACCACCCGATCGCGGTGGATCTCGACGACCTCGTCCCCGAAATCACCCTCCATCGCCATCTGGTGCGAGGTGTAGGTGATGACATCGTCGTGCGTGAGATCGATGCTGTCTGCCGCTGACCCACCGCCGCCTCCACCGCCGCCGCTGCCGGGGAATCCCGGAAGCGGCGGCAGGGTGCAGGCGCTCAGCACCATGGCGAGCCCGCCCAGCAGGGCGAGGCCCCGTGCCACCTGTGACGTCCTCATGCGGTGCCTCCTCGGCCCGGCGCTCCGAGCGCGCTTCCGGTGGATTCATGCAGGTCGATGCCCGAGCACCTGGAGTCATCATAGGGAGATGGCGGACGAATCGGACAGCAGGTCGGCAGGTCGGCAGGCAGCACGGCAGACGGGAGCGGCTCGACCGGAGACCCGCCGGGCACAGCCCTCCCACCAGCTCCGTCAACGTCATCAGAAACGGTCGCTGACGTACGCCGCAGAGCCCCGACTGCTCGCTCAGGGAATCATCCCGGAGGATGAGCGCGGTCTCGAGTGCTCCAGGGGAGGAGTTCCTGCTCCTGACCCTCGACGTCGAACACGGTGCCTGGAAGTTGTCGGACCCCGTGGAGCCACCACTCGTGCGCATCGTGGTGCGCGGCGCTGGCGGAGAGGTTGTCGCACCGCTGGACCCCACCCAGGTCCCGGGGAGCTGCCTCGTGCGGGTGGTCGCCGATCCTGCCCCGGAGGACGCGGTGCTCGAGGTGATCCAGTGGGGGAAGGCCCGGCGCCTCAGTCTGATCGACGGGTTCTCAGTGCTGGCGCTGTCGGCCCGGGACTTGCCGATGAACCGCTCCTTCGGCTGGGCGGGGGACGGAGAACAGCTGCTCCGGCTCGAGATCGATGCCTTCCACTGGTTCTCGCGTCGCGAGGGCGGCGCCGAGCGCCTGCAGCGGGGAATGCGGGTCGTCCTTGGACCTCGGACCCAGCACCCTGCGCCCAGCGCGAGATCGGCTCAGCGGTCCGGCCGGGAGTCCTCGTCCCACCCGGTCTGAGGGCTCTCGCAGGTCTCCCGGAAGACGAACTGGGAGGGCAGCTTCCGCTCGCGGCTGGACCAGTCGATCGCCGGCCGACGCGATGTCTCGGGCAGGTAGCCGAGGCGGTAGACCGCCATCAGCTCGAGCTCGTCCGGGACCCGCAGGAGCTCGACGATCCCTCGCCAGTTCTCCGGCACCTCCATCGGGAAGGAGACGAACTGGATGCCCATTCCGAGCTGGGTGGTGGTCAGCCAGAGGTTCTCCATCGCCGCGCCCATGCTGAACACCGAGTAGAAGCCGGACAGCGCCTCGGGGCGATACTCCCCGCGCTCGAGCATCACCCCGATCAGCAGCGGCGACCCCGCCACCAGCTTCCGGTTCTCCTCGCCGAGCTCGCGCGGCACCCGCAGCCGATTCATCAGCTTCTGCCCCGAGCTGGTGAACACCTGGCTCGTGAAGGGGCGCAGCAGCGCCGGGAGACGGTCGAACAGCATGCCGCTGCGCGTCTCGTCCATCTCCTGCTGGGAGAAGCGGAAGTACTTGCGGTAGCGATGGAAGAAGGTGCCCTCGCCCATCACCTGCGTCATGCTCTCGCCGCTGATCCGGGCGATCTCGCCGATCGTGTCCGGATCCTCGATCAGCACGAATCGCCACGGCTGGCTGTTGAACTGGGACGGGGCCGCGGCCGCGGCGCGGATCAGCAGCTGTTGATGCTCGGGACTGACGGGGTCGGGCCTGAATGGTCCATTGGTGGTGCGGCGGCTGAAGACGGCATCGAGGAATTCCATCATCATCTCCGGGTCAGAAGCAGGGCGGCGGCGAAACAGGGGGCCGCGAGGGCGGCGGTCCGCGCATGGCGGGCCAACGGACGTGCTCCCTGGCGCTGCAGCAGCACGAGGGGGATCACCGCCGCGCCCAGGGCGACGGCCGACGGGTCGCGGCGGACCGCGCCGAGAGCGAGGGCCAGTCCCGTGGTGGAGGCGGTGGCGATGAAGAGCCCGTGGCGGACCCATCGCGCTCCCGAGGTGTCGATCAGGCCCGCCGCCACACTCAGCCCCAGCGCGGCATTGGCGGCGTAGCAGGTGCTGGCGATGCCCACCGCCGTGCGGACGATGCTCATGGGCGGGCCTCCTGGAGAGGTGGGGTGGTGGTGACGGGGACCCGCGGCGAGCTCAGCGGCTCCCGAGCGGCAGCATCCGCGCGAGGGCCTCCAGCCATGGTCCCAGCTCCCAGCCCTGTTCCGCGACCCAGTCATCGTCGAAGTAGGTGTCGGTGTACCGATCCCCGGGATCGCACAGCAGCGTCAGCACCGAGCCGGACTCGCCCCGCTCGCGCATCTGCCCGATCAGCTGCGCGGCAGCCACCAGGTTCGTGCCGGTCGACGCGCCGACGCGCCGCCCCAGTTGCTCGGAGAGATACCGCGCCGCAGCGACCGACGCCGCATCGGGCACCCGGATCATCCGGTCCACCACCCCGGGCACGAAGCTCGGCTCGACCTGTGGGCGGCCGATGCCCTCGATCCGGGAACCGCGGTCCGTGGTGACCGTCGGATCCTGCTGCACCCACCCCTCGAAGAACGCGGAGTTCTCCACGTCCGCCACGCACAGCGAGGTGGGCAGACTGCGATACCGCAGCAGGCGGCCGAAGGTCGCGCTGGTGCCGCCGGTCCCGGCGCCCACCACGATCCAGCGCGGCACCGGATGGGGTTCGAGCTCCAGCTGCGCGAACGCGCTGACGGCGATCGAGTTGTTCCCGCGCCAGTCGGTGGCCCGCTCCGCGTGGGTGAACTGATCCATGAAAAGCCCGCCCTGCTCATCGGCCAGCCGCTGCGCCTCCCGGCTCATCGACTCCGCGCTCGCGACCACATGGCAGTGGCCGCCGGCGGCTTCGATCAGTGCGATCTTGCGGGTGCTGGTGCCGCGGGGGATCACCGCGATGAAGGGGATGTCCAACATCCGCGCCACATGCGCCTCGCTCACCGCCGTCGAGCCGGAGGATGCCTCGATCACCGGCATCCCGGGCCGCAGCTGCCCGTTGACCAGCGCGAACAGGAACAGCGAGCGGGCCAGGCGATGCTTCAGACTGCCCGAGGCGTGGGTCGACTCGTCCTTGAGGTAGAGCTGGATGTCCCATTCGGCGGGCAGGTCCACGGTCACCAGGTGGGTGTCGGCGCTGCGGCGCCCGTCGGCCTCGAGCCGACGGATCCGCTCCGCCACCCATGCCCGCAGTGAATCATCGCTGCGATCCACATCCTCGAGGTGCTGCGGCCACGTCGCTGTGTCATCCATGCGATGACGGTAGCCCGTGCCGAGTCCTACTTGGTGCGCCGTGCAGGCTTCGGTGCGGCCTGCGCGGTGAGCTCGGCGTCCTCGAGCCGGAACACGACGTAGAAGACCGTGCCCAGCAGCAGCGAGAGGAGCACGATCACGCTCAGCGGGGTGGATTCCGGCAACAGCACGTGGAACAGGAGCGGCCCACCGGCCATCCAGCCGCTGAGCAGAGAACGGGGCCCGCCGATGGCAGGGAGGGAGGAGCCGCGGCCGTGGTGCCGGATCTGGGTACGGGCAACGATGATGGTGCCGATCGCCAGGATCAGGACCCCCAGCCCCAGCCCCAGGTCGCTCAGGGGCGAGGGGTAGCCCCCGAGCATCCCGTAGGTCCCGACGGTGTAGAGCGCGGCGCCGAGCAGGTGGGTTGCCCAGGACACGCGTTGTGCCGGGTGGGTTGGGTGGCCGGTCTGCGTGCTCGTCGTGGTGGGTGCTTCGGTATGCATCGTGCCCTCCTCGTTGCTCCCGCCACCGTACGGGCCTTGTGGCCAGCTGTCACGGAGTGCGCACGGCACCAAAGGAGAGCCGGCGCCGCAGCGCGAAGCCGAGCCTCTCGTAGCCGGTGATCGCTGCGGTGTTTTCGGCGGAGGCATGCAGCAGCGCGCGATCTCCGCGCTCCTGGATGCGGAAGGCGACGTCGAGCACCAGGCGGGAGGCGAGTCCCTGGCGGCGGTGCGCCTCGTCCACGGCAACAGCGCTGATCTCGGTCCAGCCCTCGGGGTGCAGGCGCTCGCCGGCCATCGCGATCAAGCGGCCCTCGCGGCGGATGCCCACGTAACGGCCCAGCTCGTGGGTGCGCGGTGCGAACGGTCCGGGTCGTGTGCGCTCGACCAGTGCGAGCATGTCGGCGCTGTCCTCCTCGCCCAGCTCGATGGCCTCCTCATCAGGTCGCGGCGCGAGGCGGTCGGTCTGGACCAGCTGCACGCCGGGGATGGAGAACACCGGTGTCCACCCTGCGGGCAGCAGCGGATCGGCATGGGAGACGCTCACGGCCGCGCCATGGCCGAACACCTCGAGGATCGCGTCCCAGACGTCCGGATGCTCCCAGTCGCGCACTCCCACGAACGGTGAGACGTCGCCCGGATAGCGCAGCACGTGCTCGTTCCCCTCCGCGAGGTGGCGGTGGTGGCCGGTCAGCGAGGACCAGGCAGGGTTGTCCAGCACTGCGTGCTCCGCAGCGGGAGTGCTCGAGCCGGGAGTGCCGGAGCCGGGAGTGCTCGAACTGGCGGTGCTCGAACTGGGGATGCTCGAGCCGGCGGTGCTCGAGCTGGGGGCGGGAGCAGCGTCCGTTGGCGCCTTCGGGCGTGCATCGATGTGCAGCGGCTCGGGGGCGGGGGAGTCCTGGAGCATCATGCGAGGTCCTCGTGCTGGGGAGGGTCGGCAGGGCCGACGGGTGACGCGGACACGCTACTCCCGACGGAGCCTCGGCATCCGATAGCGTGATCTCGTCCGCCGTGCCTCGGCGACCCCTCTCCAGGAAGGACCGCGGCCGTCACGGGCCGCACCGCGTCATGACTCAGCCTCCCCAGCCCCCTTCACCCTCCGACGCTCAGGGACCCTCCGACGCTCAGGGCTCGCAGCACCCCGGAGGCGCCTCGCAGCACCACGGAGGCGCCTCGCAGCACCCCGGAGGCGCGCCGACGCCTGGTCCCGGTCAGACGCCCGGCCCCGGCCAGCAGCCGGGGGGCCAGCAGTGGCAGCCCGTGCCCGGCCAGGACCCCCAGCAGAGCCAGCAGGACCAGAACGGCCAGCCCGGCACCGCCATTCCCGGCCAGCCCCCGGTCATGCCCCAGCAGGGTGCGGCAGGCGGGAAGTCCGGGCTCGGCAAGGGCCCGATCCTCGCGATGGTGGGCTGCGGCCTCCTGATCCTGGTGCTGGTGCTCTCGCTCGTCGGGTTCTTCGGCGTCCGCGCGCTGATGGGCAGCGGCGATGAGGAGCAGCCCACCTCCTCGCAGGAGGAGTCCCCGGCCGAGGAGGGGTCCACCGCACCGGAGGAGACCACCGAGTCCGAGGAAGAGACCTCGGAGCCCGTGGAGGGCGCGACCACCGAGCCCGAGGAGACCACCGAGCCCACCGAGGAGGCGGCGCCCGTCGGCGAGGCCAACGCAGTGCCCAAGGGCACCGTCGTCACCCTCGAGGACCCCAACGATTTCGCCGGCTCGATGGACATCGTCATCGGCGACGTGAACTGGGATGCCACCGAATGGGTGAGCGAGCAGAACAGCCACAACCCGCAGCCCACGGACCAGGGCAAATACATCATGGTCCAGGCCGAGATGACCTACCACGGACCGGACACGTTCAACTCCTTCGCGTTCGGTCCGATCGACTACGTCGCGGCCGACGGCACTCCCTATGAGGATGCCGGCGTCGTCACCCCGGATACCACCAGCAAGCTGGCACTGCAGGATGGTGAGTCCGGCACCATGCACTTCGTGTTCATGACGCCGGCCGACCTTCCCGAAGGCGGTCACTTCGTCGTCGCCGGCTCGCTCCCCCTGGATGAGGTGCTCGTCGAAGGGCAGTGGGTCGAGGCCGCCTGAGCCCCGAAGCCGCCTGATCCCGGGGCGGCGTAAGCCCCGCCCGCGGCAGCTCTCCCGCAGCGCCCCCGTTCACCCATGGTGACCGGGGGCGCTGCGCATGGGATCGGAGGGGTGGTCAGGCGACCAGCGCGTCGATCTGGTCGATCGCCGAGCGAGACCCCTCCTCCACGCCCATGTCGAGCACGGTCTGCAGTCCCTCCCGGCTGGCGAAGGTGGTCACGTAGACCGCCCGGGTGCCGCCGTCCTGCGCGGTGAAGGTGCTCACGCAGGTCGAGACCGGCAGCTCGGTGTTCGGTGAGAAGTCGTCATGGGCGAACCCGTCCTCGTAGGTGAAGGAGTCCGGCTCCTGGACCGCGAGCACGTTCCAATACCCCGGGAAGCGTTCGCCCTCGGGGCCGGTCATGAAATAGGTGACCCGGCCGCCGGGGGTGAGGTTGTGCTCGACCACGGTGGCGGGATACCCCACGGGCCCCCACACCTTCTCGAGCTGACGCGGATCCGCGTAGACCTCCCAGATCCGCTCCACCGGCGCGGCGAACTGCGCGGTGATCGTGAGGGTGAGGTTCTCCAGATCATGGGTGATGTCGGTGACAGGCATGGTCACTCCTTCGTGGTGGGCGCGGGGTCCCGGTGGGATGGAACGGGTGCGGGGTCGGACTCCAACAGCTCGTCAATACGGGTGATGTGGTCCCGCCAGCCGCGCTCGAGCTCGGTGAGGAGCTCGGAGGCGGAGCGGAGGGTTCCGGCGTCGCCGCGGGTCAGGGTCTCCCTGCCGTGACGGCGTCGGATGATCAGCCCGGCCCGCTCGAGCACCACAACGTGCTTCTGCACCGCCGTGAGGCTCATGGAGTAGTTCCGGGCCAGGGAGGACACCGACTGCTCGTGCTCCAGCACCCGGCGCAGGATGTCCCGCCGAGTGCGATCCGAGAGCGCGTGGAACCAGGCATCCGCTCTGGCGTCGTCGTTCCTCTGCATGCGAAAAACCTACAACCATTTGGTTGTGACTGGAAGGGGTGCAGACAGACTTCTTGCGGAGACGGCGGGCGGGGGTCGGCAGGGATGGCGCACAGCGGGCAGTGGAGGGGTCGAATCGCGGGCCCGGCGCGCCTATGCTCGATGGCATGGCACAGGGGCGGGATTCTTCCACCGGCTATGACTGGGAGGACCTCACCGACCCGTCCGAGCCGGCGCCTCTCGCGTTGCCCGATCGTGGGCTCGGCTCGACAGGCCGGGCGTCGGCGGCCGGCCCTGAGCTGCCGAGCCTCGGTGACGATCAGCCAGGCCGCAGCAGGGACGCCGCCCGTTCAGTGCCGGGGGAACCGGTCCCGCACGACATCGTCCAGGACGACGCACCTTTCGGGGCTCCCTCCTTCACCTACGACCCGCAGGAGCCCCTCGACGAGGAGCCGCGCCGCAGTGGATTGCCGGCCTGGGCGATCGTCGCCATCGTCTTCGTGCAGGCGGCCGCGCTGGTCGCGGTCGTCGGCCTCGTGGTGGGCGGGCTGCAGCGGCTCGGCGCCCCGTCCCCCGCGACGCCCGCAGCTGCCCCTGCCAGTGAGGAGGAGAGCGCGAGCGTGCCCGCCTCGCAGGCCTCCCAGGAACGGGAGCCAGGCACCGTCACCGACTCCGCAGGACGGGAGGTGACCGACGGGACCGGCGGATACGACCGCCCGGCGACCATCGGCGAGCACACCGTCACCTGGGCGGCCTGGACCGACGGAGCTCTCAGCGTCACCCCGCTCGAGGTGGACCTCGCGGCAACCGCTCCCGGAGCGGACGGCAAGGACGTGGTCCAGGACGGCTACCGACTGATCCTGGTGACCTTTGCGGTGCGCTACGACGGGCCCGGCCAGCTGGCTCCCGTCGAGGAGCTCTGGCTGACCGGTGAATCGGATCGCACCTATTTCCCCGATATCGCCCAGGGCCTGGTCCCGGACCCGATGACGTCGATCAGCCCTCTGGGCAGCGGCGAGAGCGCGCAGTTCCGCAGCGCCTACCTGGTCCCTGAGCGGGAGGTCGACACCTTCCGGCTGGGTGTGGAGACGTTCACCGGGGAGATCCTGTACTTCACGACCGCATGACCGCTGGCGGGCGCCCCTGCTCGAGGGCGCTGACCGGGGTGCTGAGTGAAGGTGCTCACCGCAAGCGGCCGCGCGTGCGCTAGCGTGACGGCGGATCGTGGAGTGCGATCCCGACCTGAACTGTCCGCCGAGGAGGGGAGACCGTCGCACTGCGGGCCACGAGTCCGCTCCCGCGTCGCGCACCGCCATGCACCAGAGCCCACCCCCTCACCCCTCGCACCGCACCGCCCTCACCGAGCCACTGCCTGCGCGGGCTCCTCGCACCTCCTTCTACCTGACCGTCGGCTGCCTCTCCGTGATCGCCGGACTCGTGCTCGGCGTCGGTGGATTCTTCGGCGTGCGCGCCCTCCAGCACGGGGGAGGGATCTCGATCGCCGGCGGAGGGTCCGACGGCGGCGGGGACGAGCAGGGCACGGAGACGACGCCCCCGACCTTCGACGAGATGCCGGTGGGGCCCGAGGATGCCGTGCCCTTCGGGAGCACCTTCCCGTTCCACTCCACCACGCTCGGAGCTGACGTCGACGTGACCGCGACCGCCATGGACTGGGATGCGACCTCCGAGATCCTGGAGGCCAACTCCCTCAATGCCGAGCCGGAGGAGGGAAACAAGTACGTGCTGCTCACGCTCGAGGGTCTCTATCACGGTGACAGCGACTACCCGTCGTCGTTGCAGGTCTGGATGCGGGCGGTCTATATCGCCGAGGACGGCACCGAGCACAGCCGTGCCTTCGTCGTGACCCCGCACTACGACGACCTCCTCGAGCAGCGCGGTGTCACCGCAGGAGGCACCTTCCTCTCGGAGCTCGCCTTCGAGCTCCCTGCAGAGGTCGAGGGTGGAGGGCACTTCGTGCTCCTCGACGATATGCAGGTGACTGAGGAGGGAGCCTGGATGGCGGCATCCTGAGCCAGCGCCCTGAGCCAGCGCCTCGAGCCAGTGCCTCGGGCTGCATCCTGGGCCGGCACCTGGAGCTGGCACGTGGAGCCGGTGACGTGAGCTGCCGCGCTCGCGGTGGGAACGGCTGGCGTCGGTGGACACCTGCCGTCGACCTGAGGCATGATCTACATGAAACCCGCAGTATCAGACAATCCTGCGGATGTCGCCTGCCCTCGACGAAGAGATCGCGAAAGGTCACTGATGAGCAGCTACACCGAGCACGTCACCCGAGTCCTGGCCGAGGACCGCGAGCATCCCGGACTGGGCACGGTAGCCGTGCTGACCTTCGCCCCGCCGGAGGGGGAGGAGCGACGTCCCGCCACCCTCGGGCCACGTTCGATCGACGCCGTCACCGGCGCGATCGGTGCCGCCCTGGATCGTGCCGAGGCCGGGGAGATCCAGGCGATCGCCATGACCGGCACCGGCCGCGTCTTCCTCGCCGGCGCCGACCTGTCGATGTTCGCCGACCCCACCGCGGTCGCGAACGTCAAGGGCATGACCAGCGCCGCCCATGACCTGCAGGTCCGCGTGCGCACCAGCTCGGTTCCAGTGCTCGCCCACCTCAACGGGGTCGCCCTCGGCGGCGGCCTGGAGGTGGCGCTGATGGCGGACGTCCGCACCGCGGGCCCCGCAGTGCGCGGCCTGGGTCTGCCCGAGACCAGCCTCGGCATCCTGCCCGGTTGGGGCGGCACCACCCTGCTGCAGGCAGTCGTCGGCGCCGATAACGCGGTGCGGATGATCCTCGAGGACCCGGCCCGCGACCGGCAGCTGAACGCCGAGCAGGCCCTTGAGATCGGACTGGTCGACGAGCTCGCGGAGGACTTGGACGAAGCGCTCGACGAGTTCGCCGCCCTGGTCGCCGCGCATGACGACCTCGACGAGGCCGACGCCGACGTGGTCGATCCCGCGCTCGCCGAATCCGCTCCCACCGGCACCGTCGCGGCCGACGGTGCCTGGGGCGGCCGCACCGCACCGCTGCCCGCCGCCGATACGCCGGAGGCGGAGGCGCTGCGCGATGCGCTCGATGCCGCCCACGGCCCGGCCGAGACCCGCCGCACCTGGGCCGCTCGGCTCGAGGCGCAGGGCGCCCCCGCCGTCGGCCGCGCCCTGGAGCTGCTGCAGCAGCTCCCGGGCTCCACCCTCCCCGACGCCCTCGCCCGGGAGGCTGCTGCCCTCGAGGAGCTGGTGCGCAGTGACGGTGCCGCGGCCTCGATGTACACCGCCGAGCTGCTGCGTCGCGGCAAGCCCGGACGCGCCCCCGTCGAGGGCGCACGCGAGATCCGCCGGGTGGGCGTGGCCGGCGCGGGGCTGATGGCCTCGCAGATCGCCGCCCAGCTCGCTCTCGGCCTGCAGGTCCCGGTCGTAATGCGGGATCTCGATACGGAGATCGCCGCCAAGGGCCTCGCCGCGGCCCGCGAGGTCATCGCCCAGACCGCCGCGCGGGGGCTGCTCGACGAGGCGGCCGCCGCCCAGATCTCCGAGAACCTCTCCGCCACCACGGACCTCCAGGAGCTCGCCGGCTGCGACCTCGTGCTCGAGGCCGTGCCCGAGGTGCTGAAGATCAAGCAGTCCGTCTTCGCGGAGCTCGAGACCGTCCTCGCGGAGGACGCGCTGCTGGTCACCAACACCTCCTCGCTCTCGGTGATGCAGATGGCGGAAGGCCTCGCCCACCCCGAGCGAGTGGTGGGCCTGCACTTCTTCAACCCCGTCGCCAAGATGCCGCTGGTCGAGGTGATCCACACCGAAGCCACCGACGAGACCACCCTCGCCACCGGCCTCGAGGTGGTGCGGAGGCTGCGGAAGTTCGCGGTGCGCAGCGCCGACGCCCCCGGCTTCATCGTCAACCGGCTGCTGTTCCGGGTGCTCGGCGCGGTCCTCGCCTCCGTCGACGCGGGCGCCGATCCGGCGGAGGTCGATGCCTCCCTCGACGCCCTCGGCATGCCGATGCGACCCTTCGAGCTGCTGGACCTGGTGGGCCTCGCTGTCGCGGACCACGTCGGCACGGTGCTCGCCGAAGAGCTCGGGGACCGCTTCCACGCCTCTCCGGGACTGCATTCGATGGTCGAGAAGAAGGCCCACTTCACCGAGCGCAGCAAGACGTCCGTGCACCCGCCGGTCTCCCCGACGGTCGCCGAGGTGTTCGCCGCGGAGCCGCACAGCGGCGCGGCGCCGCACAGCACGGCACGGACGGACGCGCCCGTCGGCGACGCGCTGCTCGAGAAGGTCCAGGACGGACTGGCCGAGGAGATCGCCCTGATGCTCGAGAACGGCATCGTCGAGCGACCCGAGCAGGTGGACCTCGCGCTGATCCTCGGCGCCGGCTTCCCCCGCCATCGCGGCGGCATCACGCCCTACCTCGACGCTTCGGGTGCCTCCCAGCGGGCCACCGGCCGCACCTTCCACGGGGAGCTGTTCACGGGCCGCGGCTGAGCAGCACCCTGCTGTCCGCCGCCCCGGGACCTGGCTCCGGCCGGGCCCGGGGCGGCGTGCTTCGTGACCTGATAGCGACCAGACCGAATCGGGACGGGGCCTGAACGCGCCGTACGATGTGGCGCACAGGCCCAGGGGGTCTCGGCCATCGCAGGTCGTGTCAGCAGAGAGGGGACGGCGCCGTCACCGGCGTCGGAGCAGAACATGTCGCAGCCACCGCAGAACGGATGGGGCCAGCCCCCGTCCGACGATTCCCATGCCCAGCAGCCCGCACCGGGCGGCTACGGCTCGCCGTCGCAGCCGTCGCAGGGCTATGGCCAGGACCAGGCCGGATCCGGCCAGCAGGGCTACGGCCAGCAGGGCTACGACCAGGCCTCCCCGAACGCCGGATACGGGCAGGACCCCTCTTTCGCTCCGAGCTTCGGGGACGGCGGCGGGCAGGGCTTCGCACCGCAGGGCGCACCCCCGAAGAAGTCCAACAAGCTCCCGATCATCATCTGCGCCGGCTGCGCAGTGCTCGCGCTGCTGCTGATCGTGGTGGGCGGCGGCATCTTCCTGTTCACCCGCAGCGGTGGAGAGCCCACCGGAGGTGGCGAGACCACCACGCAGGAGCCCAGTGAGGAGCCGTCCGAGGAGCCGAGTGAGGAGCCCTCGGAAGAGCCCAGCGAAGAACCGTCGGAAGAGCCCAGCGAGGAGCCCTCGGAGGCCCCGGCCGGTGACGGCGGCGGCACCGAGGACAGCCCGTACGCGCTCGGCCAGCAGTTCACGCTCGAGGATGGGGAGGGCGGCACCCTCGACATCACGATCGGCGAGATCAACTGGGAAGCGACGGAGGCGGTGATGGCGTCCAGCTCGACCAACACCGAGGTCTCCGAGAACCAGACCTACATCCTGGTCCCGGTCTCGGTCACCTATCACGGCGACGACTCGGCGGAGCCGATGCTGCTGCTCAGCCTCGAGTACCGCAGCGAGGCCGGCGGGACCTACTCGGACGAGGGCGCGCTGACTCCGGAGAGTCGAATCTACGTCGACACCCTCAACGACGGCGATAGTGGGAGCTGGGACTACGGGATCATCGTCCCGGTGGATGAGGTGAAGGCCGGCAGCTTCGTCGTCCGTCCGCTGTGGAACTTCAGCGCCGACGACACCTGGGTGAAGGCCGCCTGACTGGAGCACTGACCGTCAAGGCCACGTCGGCCTGCAGCGAGGTAGCGGCGTGGGCGGCCGTCAGCTGACCGGGCGGCGCTGATCGCTCAGCGGCGCGGCGCCGCCCAGGCATCGAGCTGCTCGAGGGCCCGCTCGATCGTGGTGCGGGACTTGCAGAACGCCATCCGCAGGTAGGCGCTCGCCTCGCCGGCCTGCCCGTCGCGGTAGAAGGCGGACAGCGGGATCGCCACCACCCCGGCCTCGGCGGGCAGGCGGTCGGCGAGGGCGTCGGCGTCGGGCTCTCCCAGCGGGCCCGCGTCCGCGACGGTGAAGTATCCGGCCTCGGGCACGCTCACCCGAAAGCCGATCTCACGCAACCCGTTAGTGAGCAGGTCCCGGCGCTCGCGCAGATCGGCGGCGAGATCGTGGAAGGCCGACGGCGGCATCGCCAGCCCCACCGCCACCGCAGGCTGGAAGGGTGCTCCGGAGGAATAGGTCAGCCACTGCTTCACCCCGGTGATCGCGGTGATCAGCTCGGGACGGGCGGTGATCCAGCCGATCTTCCAGCCCGTCACCGAGAACGTCTTGCCCGCCGAGGAGATCGAGATGGTGCGGTCCTGCGCCCCGGGCAGGGTCGCGATCGGCAGGTGGGCGGGACCGAAGGTGAGGTGCTCATAGACCTCGTCGGTGACGATCAGCGCGTCGTGCGCGACGGCCTCGTCGACGATCGCCTGCAGCGCGCCGACCCACAGCATCAGCCCGGTGGGGTTATGTGGGGTGTTCACCAGCACCAGACGGGTGCGGTCAGAGAATGCCGCACGCAGCGCGTCCTCGTCGACATCCAGCACTAGATCGCCCGAGCCAGCGTCGGCATCGGAGCCAGGACCGGAGCCGGCGTCGGGCGCGGCGTCGGAGCCAGAGCCGGAGGCGGGACGGGAGGTGACCGGCACCGTGCGGTGCACCCCGCCGGCCAGGGCGATCACCGCCGCGTACTGGTCGTAGAAGGGCTCGAGCGTGATCACCTCGTCCCCCGGCTCGACCAGCGCCAGGATCGTCGCGGCGAGCGCCTCGGTCGCGCCCGTGGTCACCAGCACCTCGGTGGCGGGATCCCAGTTCACTCCGTACCACTGGGCCTGATGCTCCGCGATCGCCTCGCGCAGCACCGCCTCCCCGGCACCGGGCGGGTACTGGTTCCTGCCCTCGCGGATCGCTGCGACCGCGGCCTCGGCCACCTCCGGCGGCGGGGAGTCATCGGGGAAGCCCTGGCCGAGGTTCAGCGCTCGGTGCTCTGCGGCGCGGGCCGACATCCGGGCGAAGACGGTGGGGCGGGCCACGCCGTCCTTCAGCAGCCCGGCAGCGGCGGTGGCACGGGTCCAGGGGCCTGAGATCTCCATGTGCCCGAGTCTGACAGAGAGGACCGCCGGCAGAGAGAACCGCCGGCAGAGAGGACCACCGGGGCACAGGTGGAGAACACCGGAGGGTGCAGACAGAGTGCACCGTAGGGTGCTGACAGAGAGCGCCACCCGCAGGGGCGCAGCGGGCCCTCAGCGGTTCGAGCGTCGCCGCACGTTCTCGATCAGGATCGGCATCAGGTCCTGCCGGGTGCGATCCGCCTTCCGCAGCGCCTGCCCGTAGGCGCGGGCATGCTTGCGCACCAGCCGACTGGAGACGATCTGGTCGCCGGCGGCGGCGATCGTGTCGTAGTCGTCCTCGGCGCGGACCATCGCGCGCAGGTAGTCGTCGCTGGCGCCGAGCAGCCGGGCCTCGACCCACTCCCGCACCACCGGCGCGGTGCGGTGCACGGTGAACCAGCGCTCGACGGCCTGCTCGAGGTCATCGGCGTCGGCCTGCAGGTTCCACAGCCGACCGCGATAGTCGCGCAGCGTCTCCGTGAGCTCGGTGGCGAGCTCCTCGTGCCAGTCATCGAGGTCGGACTGCTCGATGAGGGTCAGTGCAGCGCGGTGCTTGCGGGGGAGTACGGCGATCTCGCTGAAGCCCTGCGTGTACGTCGGCCGCTGGAGGACCAGCAGCAGTGGCTGCACGATGCGCAGCGAGACCCGGCGCGCGACCTTGCGGGAATGGCGCTGGTTGGCCCAGATCTCCAGCAGCCACAGCGCCAGACCGATGATCAGGCCCGTGATGCAGCCGATCACCATGTCCGGCCAGAACGTGGACCAGTCACCCGGCCAGGAGGGCCCTGCGGCGAGCAGGGGAGCGGGAGCAGTCATCAGCACAGGATCAGCCCCGGCGCAGGATCAACCACCGGCTCAGGAACAGCTATCAGCACAGGAAGAGCGATCAGCGCAGTCATGGCTCAGCGCCGGGGGAAGACGAAGCGGCCGTAGGTGATGTAGCGGAAGGACGTCGAGACGACCTGGCCGATCAGGGTGCCGGAGATGTTGTCCGCGAGCACCGAGTCCAGTCCCAGCACGTAGCGGGAGAACCCCAGGCAGGACAGCTGCAGCGCGGTCGCGATGAGGTTGATCAGGATGAACATCATGATTGAGCGGGCGGTGTCCGGCCGCGGCCGGTCTCCGAAGGTCCACAGTCGATTGCCGAGGTAGGTGAGGCAGGACGCGATGGCGATGGCGATGATCTTCGCCGTCAGCGGACTCGCGTGCATCAGCCCCTCACCCCAGCCGTGCGTGGGATGCCAGAACACCAGCAGGTTGTACATCGTGGCATCGAGCAGGAACACCACCCCGCCCACCAGCAGGAACTTCAGGGTGGGACCCAGATGCTCCGCCAGCAGTCCCGGAGCCCCGCGGCGCACGGCTCCTCGAGGCGCAGCGGTCCCCGGGGAGGAGGGGGACGGAGTGTTCTTCTCCGTCGTCGAGTCCGGGGTCAGCACGAGCGGCACTGTACCCGAGGCGTTACCATCGGAGGTCGGCCGCTGCGACGGGCCGGAGCGAACTCACAGGCGCCCCGGACCCTGGGAGCGCGCGGCCCGACCGTTGCGACGGGCAGGCGGGACCCACCGGGTTCCGAGCCCTGGGAGCGCGCGGTCACCGCCGCTGCGTCGGCCCGGTTCGTCACGTCTGACGGGCCACGTGCGCACGGCACCGCCACGACACCTCCAAGGAAGGCCCCCATGACTCACGTCGCCCTCACCATCGCCGGCTCCGAGACCACCGGCGGCGCCGGCGCGCAGACCGACCTCAAGACGTTCCAGCAGCTGGGCACCTTCGGCACCGCGGCACTGACCTGCATCGTCTCCTTCGACCCGAAGAACAACTGGGCGCACCGCTTCGTGCCGGTCGACCCGCAGGTGATCGCGGACCAGATCGAGGCGACCACTGCCGTGCACGAGATCGACACCGTGAAGATCGGCATGCTCGGCACCCCGACCACGATCGACACCGTCGCCGCCTCGCTCGCCGAGCGCTCCTTCACCCACGTGGTCCTGGACCCGGTGCTGATCTGCAAGGGCCAGGAGCCCGGTGCCGCGCTCGACACCGACAATGCGCTCAAGGAGAAGATCCTGCCGCTGGCCACCTTCGTCACCCCCAATCACTTCGAGGCGCTGACCCTCTCCGGGATGGAGCGCATCGAGTCCGTCGAGGACCTCACCGAGGCCGCTCGCCGCATCCACGACATCTATGACGTGGTGGTGCTGGCCAAGGGCGGCGTGGTGCTCGAGGGTGACGACGCGGTGGATGTGTTCTACGACGGGGAGCAGACCGTCGAGCTGCGCAGCCCGAAGATCGGCGAGCACCGGGTCTCCGGCGCCGGCTGCACCCTGGCCGCCGCGGTGACCGCCGAGCTCGCCAAGGGTGCGACCCCGCTCGAGGCCGCTCGCACCGCGAAGGCCGTGGTCACCAGCTCGATCGAGCATCGCCAGGAAGGCGCGACCCCGTTCGATGCGGTCTACCAGGGCGCGTACCGGGCCTGAGCGGCGCACCTGGGCTGCGGGGCAGGAGCTGCCCCGCAGCGACCAGGAGCTGCTGAGCAGGTGAGCCTCGGTCCCGAGGGAGCGGGCGGGGAGCAGGGCGTGCGGAGCATCACCTCGGATGGCTCACTGTTACGAATACGTTCCGACATGCGAACACTCGACCCAGGATGTGGACAGATGTCGCCGAGCGCCGCATTCTCGAAGGATGAACGAGAGCAGCACGCCCCCGGAGACGCCCCGCAGCGGGACGCCCGACGGGACCACCGGAGGCACCCCCGCGGCGCCACCGGCGTCCAGGTCCTCGCGCGCCCGCTCGCGGTCGACGTCGCGGTCGACGACGATCGGTGAGCCCCTGATCTCCGCGCGCGGCGTGGACAAGTTCTTCGGCGACTTCCAAGCGCTGAAGAACATCGACCTGGACATCCACCGCGGTGAGGTGGTCGCGCTGATCGGCGCCTCCGGCTCCGGCAAGTCGACCCTGTGCCGTTGCCTGAACCGCCTGGAGACCATCACCGCCGGCGAGATCACCATCGACGGAGAGCTCCTGCCCGAGGAGGGCAAGGAGCTCACCCGGCTGCGCGCCGACGTGGGCATGGTGTTCCAGAGCTTCAACCTCTTCCCGCACCTCAAGGCGATCGACAATGTGACCCTCGGTCCGCGGAAGGTGCGCGGGGTGTCCAAGGCCGAGGCGGATCAGCAGGCGATGGAGCTGCTCGAGCGCGTCGGCCTCTCCGACAAGGCGAACTCCCTGCCCACCGCGCTCTCCGGCGGCCAGCAGCAGCGAGTCGCGATCGCCCGCGCGCTCGCCATGAAGCCCAAGGCGCTGCTCTTCGACGAGCCCACCTCGGCGCTGGACCCCGAGGTGATCAACGAGGTCCTCGACGTGATGACCGAACTCGCCGAGCAGGGCATGACGATGCTCGTGGTCACCCACGAGATGGGCTTCGCCCGGCACGTCTGCGATCGCGTGGTCTACATGGACCAGGGTGAGATCGTCGAGCAGGGCGACCCCGAGGAGTTCTTCACCGCCCCGCGCAGCGAGCGGGCGAAGGCGTTCCTGTCCAAGATCCTCGCCCACTGACCCGGCGCCCGGCGAGGCCCGCCCCCGAACCCACCCCCCGAGCCCGCAGATCCGAGCAGGATCCCCACCGACCACCGCGACAGCGGACCTCCGGCACCTGCCGGACCTGACCCGCCGCTCCTTCTGGAGCAGCTCAAAAAATGGAGAGAACCATGACGTCCACCAGCTTCCGACCCGGCCGCCGCGCCGTCGTCGCCGCCGCCGCAGCCCTGCCGCTGCTCGGCCTCGCCGCCTGCTCCACCGACACCGGCGCAGGCCCCGACCTCGGCGGCGGCGACTCCGATGCCTCCGACGGCGGCGGCGAGGGCGGTGGCTCCGGCGACGTGATCGCCTCCGGGCCGATCGCCGCGGACGACGCCGTCGCCGCGAGCCCCTGGGCCACCGCCATCAAGGACAAGGACCAGCTGGTGCGCGGCGGCACCGTCGCCAACCAGGTGTTCTCGCTGGCCAGCGTCTCCGGCGGGCAGCCCACCGGCTTCGACGCCGGAATCACCCAGCTGCTGGCCAAGTACATCCTCGGCGAGGGTGGGGAGGAGAAGGTCGAGTACATCGACACCACCGTCGAGACCCGCGAGACCCTCGTCCAGAACGGCACCGTGGACTGCGTGATCGCGACCTACTCGATCACCCCCGAGCGCCTCGAGGTCATCAACTTCGCCGGGCCGTACTACCTCTCCGGTACCGCGATCCAGGTGCGCACCGAGGATGCCGAGACGATCGCCGGCCCCGAGGACCTCACCGGGCTCAAGCTCGTCACCCAGGCGAACTCGACCGGGATCCAGGCCATCGAGGAGTTCGTGACGGATCCCGAGAGCGTCGAGACCCTCCCGGACAACGAGTCCTGCGTCGCCGCGCTCAAGCAGGGCCGCGTGGACGCGTACGTCCTTGACCAGGGCGTGCTGCTGGGCAACTCCGCCGCGGACCCTGAGGTCACCGTGGTGGGCGAGCCCTTCGTGGACGATCCCTACGGCATCGGCCTGTCGAAGGACAGCGAGGATGCCGTTGACTTCGTCAACACCTTCCTGCAGGAGATCATCGACTCCGGCACCTGGCAGGAGCTGTGGACCTCGACCGTCGGCGAGGTCATCGACGGCGAAGCCCCCGAGCCGCCCGTCCCCGGCGAGCTCCCCGCCTGATCCGTCGGAGGCTCCCTGAGCCTCTGACGACGCCGACCGCCCTCCGCGCGGAAGGGGATCGCCCATGCCGGGCGATCCCCGTCGGCCCCCGACCGCACCGAGAGGCACCCCATGGACGAGTCAGACGGGATCATCCAGTACCTGCGAGACAGCGTCGCCCTGCTCGCGGAGAATCTTCCGCTGCTGCTGCAGGGCATCGGCTTTACCGTCGCGCTCACGGTGCTCGGCTACGGCTTCGCCCTGATCCTCGGCACGGTGCTCGCGATCTTCCGGGTCAGCCCGATCCCGCCGCTGCGCTGGGGGTCCGCGGTGTATGTCGAGATCTTCCGCAACATCCCCCTGCTGAGCCTGCTGATCCTGATCGCCTTCGGACTGCCGGACGTCGGCCTGCTGCTGCCGTACTTCTGGTGCGGCGTGCTGGGGCTGACCCTCTCCTCGGCCGCCTTCGTGTGCGAGAACGTGCGCTCGGGCATCAACACGGTGCCGATCGGGCATGCCGAGGCGGCGCGCTCGATCGGGCTGGGCTTCTTCGGCACGCTGCGCTTCGTGGTGCTGCCGCAGGCGTTCCGCTCCATGGTCCAGCCGCTGGTGAACGTCTTCATCGGCACCGTGATCGGCTCTGCCCTGTGCTCGGCGATCGCGGTCAGCGAGATCACCTGGGTCACCCAGACCCTGAACATCCAGTCAGGGCGGGCCGTGGTCATGTTCTTGGTCGCCGGCGCCGTCTACCTCGGGATGTCATTGGGCGGTGCGGCGCTCGGCGGCGTGATCGAACGGGCCGTGGCACCGTCCAAGGGTGCCTCCCGCTCACAGTCCCGCACCACGCTGGACGTCACGGCAGGAGCACAGGCATGAGCACCACCTTCGGTCGACGAACTGCGAGGAACGAGCGGGAGGAGATGGGGAGATGAGCACAGCCACGTCCAGCACCGCCACCCAGGTCCTCTTCGACGCCCCCGGTCCGAAGGGCCGCCGCCGCATCCTGCTGCTGTCGGTCCTCAGCATGCTCGCGATCGCGGCGCTGCTGGCCGGAGCGCTGTGGCAGTTCCACGCCAACGGTCAGCTGGACCCGAACAAGTGGATCGTCTACCTGCGGGTGGACTACCTCGCATTCCTCGGACAGGGCCTCTGGGGCACCCTCAAGGTGACCGCGATCGCGGCGGTGGTCGCCTTCCCCTTCGGACTGCTGCTGGCGCTCGCGCGGATCTCACGCTTCTCGCTGCTCAACGGCGCGGCCATCACCTGGATCGAGTTCTTCCGCGGCATCCCGATGCTGCTGGTGGTCTACGCCTTCCTGCTCGCCCTGCCCGCCTTCGGCGTCACCTTCCCACGGTTCTGGATGCTCGTGATCCCGATGATCCTGGTCTCCAGCGCTTCCACCGCAGAGGTGTTCCGCGCCGGCATCAAGGCCGTGGACATCGGCCAGCACGAGGCCGCGGCGGCGATCGGGCTGAGCCGACGTGACGCGATGTTCTCCGTGGTGCTGCCGCAGGCGGTGCGCCTGGTGCTGCCCAGCCTGATCCTGGCGCTCGTGACCCTGCTCAAGGACTCCACGCTCGGCTATGTGGTCAGCTACAACGAGCTGCAGTTCCAGGGCAAGACGCTGGTCTCGATCACCCGTTACCTGGTGCAGACCTACCTGGTCGTCTCGCTGATCTACATCGTCATCAACTTCCTGCTCACCCGCATCGCGCTCGTGCTCGATGCGCGGATGAAGGCCCGCGCCGCATCGAGCTGAGCCCTGCGCCGCACTGAGCGCCGTCTTCCCTCCACCACTCGAAAGCTGGTCTGTGCATGTGCCGTCTGCTCGGTGTCGTCTCCCGTGAGCCCATCTCCCTGGATCGCGCGGTCGCGGAGGAGATCGAGCCGTTCACCGCGCAGTCCGAGGTGCACAGCGACGGCTGGGGGGTGGCCTGGTTCGAGGCGGCCGATGGGGCTGGTTCGCCGGAGGGGTCCGGTGCGGCCGGCGGGAGTGAGAGGCCGGCCGACGCTGAAGCGAGCGATGCCCGGCCGATGCCGCTGCCCAACCCCCGTCGGCCGCGGATCCGTCGGCACCTGGACGTGGCGCGTGAATCCGCCGCCTATCGCGAGGCGGTGCGCTCAGCGACCGGCCCGATGATGCTGATCCACCTGCGCAAGGCGAGCCCGGGTCTGGCGCTGCGGATCGACAACACCCACCCCTTCCGCGAGGGCGAGACCGTGTTCGCGCACAACGGCCAGTTCGACCTGCCGGAGGGCCTGGGCGAGGCGGTGCTCGCCCGCGGCGGCCGCACCCCCGAGGGCACCACTGACTCCGAGCTCTACTTCTCGCTGATCGAGCTGCACGCCCGGGACACTGACCCCGCGACCGCCGTGCAGCGCGCCGCCGCGGAGATCACCGCGCTGAGCCTCGAGCACGGGACCAGGGTGCCGGAGGCGCTGAACTGCCTGTACATGACCCCGGACCTGCTAATCGCCTACCAGCAGTCCGATCCCGCGCAGGCCCGGCCCCACCACACCGCGGACAACTACTCGCTGCGCTATCGCATCGATGCCGACCGGGTCATCGTCGCCTCCACCGGGATCCCCCAGACCGGATACCTCGAGGTGGGGGAGGGCCAGGCGCTCGTGGTCCATCGCCACGACCTCAGCGTCTCGGTGCGCCCGCGGATCGCTGCGCTGGTGACCTGAATGCTGCGCGCCGACCAGCCGGTCTGCTTCCGGCCGTGTCGTCCACCGGTCGGGCGCTCTCGGTAGGCTGGGCCTTCCGGCAGTGACAGCTCGTCGGCCCGACCCCCTCTGGGAGGCCCCGTGATCGGATTCGAGAACGTCCGGAAGGAATATCCGGGCGGGACGCTCGCCGTGCAGGATTTCCACCTCGAGATCGCCTCCCACGAATCCGTGGTGCTGGTCGGCTCCTCCGGCTCCGGGAAGACCACGCTGATGCGGATGATCAACCGCATGGTCGACCCCACCTCCGGACGCGTCCACATCGACGGCGACGATGTGGCCAGCCTGGACCCCGTCCAGCTGCGCCGCAGCATCGGCTACGTCATGCAGGCCTCGGGCCTGCTCCCGCACCGCACCGTGCTGGACAACATCACCACCGTGCCCGTGCTGCGCGGCACCGCCAAGCGCGAGGCCCGCGAGCGCGCGCACGAGCTGATGGAGACCGTGGGGCTGGAGGCGGCACTCGCCGGGCGCTATCCCTCCCAGCTCTCCGGCGGCCAGCAGCAGCGCGTCGGCGTGGCGCGCGGCCTCGCCGCCGACCCCAACATCCTGCTGATGGACGAGCCCTTCGGCGCCGTGGACCCGATCGTGCGCCACGAGCTCCAGCGCGAGCTGCAGCGCCTCCAGCACGAGCTGCGCAAGACCATCGTCTTCGTCACCCACGACATCGATGAGGCGTTCCTGCTCGGCGATCGCGTGGTGATCCTGAAGCCCGGCGGGATCATCGCCCAGGTCGGCACCCCGCAGGAGATCCTCGCCGATCCTGCCGACGACTTCGTCGCGAGCTTCGTCGGCGCGGACCGCGGCGCCCGCACCCTCCACATCGAACGCGTCGACGGCCGCGACGTCGTGGTCGACGCCGACGGGCGGCCCGCCGGGGTGCTCGCTGCACAGACGGCCGGACGCGCCGGCGACGGCCCGATGGGGGAGCGGCCCTCGTGAACTGGGTGCTCGAGAACCTCGAGGTGATCGGCGGCTACACCGGCGCTCACCTCCTCCAGGCGTTGCCGCCGATCCTCGTGGCGTTCCTGCTCTCGCTGCCGCTCGCGAAGCTCGCCAACGCCCGCGGCTGGCTGCGCACCTCCGTGACCACCACCTCCTCCCTGATGTACGCGATCCCCTCGCTGCCACTGTTCGTGCTGCTGCCGGGCCTGATCGGCACCAGCGTGCGCAGCCCCGTGAACATCTCGATCGCGCTGTCCCTGTACGGGCTCGCGCTGATGGTTCCCACCGCCTCGGATGCCTTCCGTTCGGTGAGCCGGGACGTGCTCGGCTCCGCGACCGCCCAGGGCTACGCGCCGGCCGCTCGGTTCCTCCGGGTCGAGCTGCCGCTGGCCGGTCCGGTGCTGCTGGCCGGGGTGCGCGTGGTCGCGGTGAGCACCATCTCGCTGGTCACCGTCGGCGGGGTGCTCGGCGTGCCGAGCCTGGGCATGCTGTTCGTCGACGGTGTACGACGCGGGATCGTCGCGGAGATCGCCGCCGGGATCGTCGTCACCGCCGCCCTCGCGCTGCTCACCGACGCACTGCTGGTGCTGCTGGGCCGCGCGGTGATGCCCTGGACCCGGCAGAGGGAGGTGCGCAGAGCATGACCGGAAATCCCTACGTCGGCTCCCTCGCCTGGCTCACCGACCCGGCGCACTGGTCCGGTCCGGGCGGCATCCCCCTGCGCACGCTCGAGCACCTCGGCTATACCGCCCTGGGGGTGCTCGTGGCAGCGCTGCTCGCGGTGCCCGTCGGCCTGTACGTCGGCCACACGGGCCGTTTCAAGGGCCTCGCCGTGGCCGCGGCCGGCGCCGCCCGCGCCCTGCCCACCCTGGGCCTGGTGACCCTGTTCGCGCTGCTGGTGGGGATCGGGCTCACCGCCCCGCTGCTCTCGTTCGTGATCCTCGCGATCCCGTCCTTGCTGGCCGGGGCGTATTCCGCCATCGAGTCCGCAGATCCCGCCACCGTCGATGCCGCGCGCGCCCAGGGCATGACCGAATGGCAGATCCTCACCCGGGTCGAGCTCCCGCTGGGCATGCCGCTGCTGGTGGGCGGGTTCCGCGGCGCGACCGTCCAGGTCGTCGCGACCGCGATGCTGGCCGCCTATGTCGGCAGCGGCGGGCTGGGCCGGTACATCTTCCAGGGCCTCGGCTCCCAGAACTATCCGCAGATGATCGCCGGCTCCCTGCTGGTGATCGCGCTCGCGCTGATGCTGGATCTGGCCCTGCTGCTGGCCCAGCGCCTCGCCACCCCGCGCGGGGCGAGGACGGCATGACTCGCTCCCGTCCGCAGGTCCCATCCTTCCCGCACATCCCACTCGGCCCGCACCATCATGAGGAGAACACCATGACCATCCACAGCACCCGCCGTCACCTGCTCGGGGCGTTCGGCATCGGCGGCGTCGCGCTCGGCGCCGCGGCCTGCGGCAGCTCCGACCCCTTCGCAGAGGAGGACGGCACCGGCGGCGAGGGCGGAGCTTCCGACTCCGGGTCCGGCGAGGGCGGGAATGGCGGCACCCTCGCCATCGGCTCCCAGGCCTACTACTCCAACGAGATCAACGCCGAGCTGTTCGCGCAGGTCCTCGAGGCTAAGGGGTTCACCGTCGACCGCCAGTTCCAGATCGGTCAGCGCGAGGTGTACATGCCGGAGCTCGAGGCCGGTTCGCTGGATCTGCTGCCCGAGTACCTCGGCAACCTGCTCCAGCATTACGACGCTGAGGCCGCCTCCGCGAGCCCGGAGGAGATCCACGGCGCGCTCGCCGAGGCCCTGCCGGAGGGCCTGCGGGTGCTCTCCTTCGCCGAGGCTTCCGATCAGGACTCCTACACCACCACCGCCGACTTCGCCTCCGAGCACTCCCTGGTCACGATCGGGGACCTGGCTGGTGTCGAGGAGGACCTCAAGGTTGCCGCGAACAGCGAGTTCGAGGTGCGGCCCTACGGTCCTGAGGGAGTCAAGACCGTCTACGGCGTGGACCTCACCGTCGTGCCCGTCGAGGACTCCGGCGGCCCGCTGACCGTGCAGGCGCTGATCGACGGCGACGTGCAGCTGGCCGACATCTACACCGCCGACCCCGCCATCGCCGAGAACGACCTGGTGGTGCTCGAGGACCCTGAGTCGCTGATCCTCCCGCAGAACGTGGTGCCGGTGGTGTCCGAGAAGATCGACGAGGCCGCCGCGGCGGCGATCGACGGGGTCCTCGCCCAGCTCAGCGCCGCGGATCTGGTCGAGCTCAATCGCCAGAGCGTGGTGGACCAGGCCAGCAGCGCCGACATCGCCTCGGGCTGGCTGACGGAGAAGGGCCTGGTCTGATGCGCATCGTGGTCACCGGGGCCACCGGGAAGGTCGGCGGGCAGGTGGCCCGGCTGCTGGCCCCGGCGCCCGGGATCGAGCTGCTGATGGTGGGGCGCAGCCTGCACCGCGCCCCGCAGCTCGAGGGCGTCGCCACGGCGCGAGCGGAATTCTCCGATGCAGACGCCTGCCGCACCGCCTTCGCCGGGGCCGACGCGCTGCTGCTGGTCTCCGTGGGGGAGGCCGAGGATCGCCTCGCCCAGCACCGCACGGCCATCGATGCCGCCGTCGCGGCAGGGGTGGGACATGTGCTCTATACATCCTTCCTCGGCGCCGGAGCCGATGCTGAGTTCACCCTCGCCCGCGACCACGGCGCGACCGAGGAGATGCTGCGCGGATCGGGACTGGCCTGGACCTTTCTGCGGGACAGCTTCTACGCCGACGTGCTGCTCGACTTCGCCGGGCCGGACCGGGTGATCCGGGGGCCGGGCGGCACCGGTCGCTGTGCCTTCGTGGCTCGGCGCGATGTGGCCGACGTGGCCGCCCGGATCCTGCGCGATCCCGCTCACTGGGCCGGCCGGGTCCTGGATCTGACCGGACCGGTGTCGGTGAGCCTCGCGGAGGCCACGCTGCTCATGACCCGTGCTCGCGATGAGGAGTACGAGTACGTCGACGAGACGCTCGCCGAGGCCCGTGCCTCCCGCGCCGCCTACGGGGCACCGGACTGGCAGGTTGACGCCTGGATCAGCACCTACACGGCGATCGCCTCCGGAGCGCTCGACGTGGTCGGCGACGGGGTGTGGGAGGTGCTGGGCCGGGAGCCGACGCCGCTCGCCGAGGCTGTCGCGGACCCCCTGTGACGGACCGACGCCTCGCTGTGACCAGCACAGATGCCAGCGCGCCAACCGCACGGTCGGCCCGCGGATGACATCTCGCAGCGGAGACGGCAGGGTGGGGGAGATGAACAGCAACCAGACCCACCTGACCGTCACCCGCACCGTCGATGTGCCCGCGAAGGATCTGTTCGATCTGCTCACGCTGCCGGCGCGCCACCCCGAGTTCGATGGCTCCGGCACCGTGCGCAGTGCCGATGACACCGAGCGCATCCACAAGTCCGGCGAGAAGTTCGTGATGAACATGCACCGCGAGGCCATGGGCGGCGACTATCGCACCCACAACTTCGTCACCGCCTACGACGAGAACAAGATGATCGGCTGGCAGCCCGCGCCGGAAGCCGAGGACGGCAGCGCGCCGACCGAGCCGCTGGGCTGGGAGTGGCTCTACGAGCTGAAGGCCCAGGGCGCCGGTTCCACCGAGGTGTCCCTGACCTACGACTGGTCGAGGGTCACCGATCAGAAGCTGCTCGAGAAGGTCGGCTTCCCGGCGATTCCGGAGACGGCTCTCGAGGAATCTCTGAACCTGCTCGCCGCGGCGGTCACGAAGTCCTGAGGCCCTGACCAGCACGCAGTGATCTCGGCGCCTCAGGCGCCGCTCGGCCCGGGGCCCCGGGCGCTGCTCGGCGCGGCGAGCGCCTCGAGGCCCCGGCGTCGCCCTCAGGCGGCCGTCGGGGAGGTGTCCCGGCGGACGTCGTAGACGGCCATCCGCACCCCGTTGGAGAAGTCCGCGGAGCGCACCAGCTCCAGGCGCTGGGTCGGGGCGTCGGCCGCGAACAGCCGCTTGCCGCTGCCCAGCAGGACCGGGAAGGTCAGCAGGTGGTAGCGGTCCACGAGATCCGCGGCGACGAGCGACTGCACCAGTCGGGCCGATCCGTGCACCAGGAGCGGCCCACCGTCGGTGTCCTTGAGCGCCCGCACCTCGTCCAGATCGCGCAGCAGATGGCAGTTCTCCCAGCCCGTCCCGGTGACCTGCTCGGCCGAGAGCGTCGTGGAGACGACATGCTTGGGCATCCGGTTGTACTGGCGGAACTGCTCGTCCATGCCCGGCCAGACCGGCGCGACCTCCTCGAAGGTGACGCGGCCCAGCAGCAGCGCGCCCGCCTCCTCCTGCTCGCTGCCCTTGATCTCGTACGCCTCGGGCACGAAGTCGATGCCCTGGAACGTCCACCCCGCCTGCGGGTGATCGCCGCCGCCGGGCGCTTCCATCACCCCGTCCAGCGTGAGGAACTCGGTGACGATGAGCGGATGGGCCATGGGAGCTCCTCGGGGCGGAACTGCGGGGTGGGCTGCAACATGCGCGCTGCTGCATGCGCGCCGCTGACTATCCTCGAGCTGACTGCCCTCGAGCTGACTGCTTTCGAAGCGTACGGGGGTCGCCGGGATGGCGGAAGTCTGTCAGGCTTCCTCTCAGGCGGCGACGAGGCCGCAGTCCGACCCCGAGGAGGACAGTCATGGCTGACGAATCCGCTCTCCACGCCGGTGGTGCGGTCCCCGATGAGATCGTGCGCAGCGTGCTGATCAATGCCAGCGCCGAAAACGTGTTCGCGGTCATCCGCGAGCCGGGCTGGTTCATCAACGACGGTGAGTACCGAGAGCACACCATCACCCGCCACGGTCCTCTCACCGAAGTCATCGACCCTGTCTACGGCAGGTTCCAGCTCGCGATCGAGGCCCATGAGCCACCGAACCGGATCTTCTTCCGCTGGCTCGGCGGCGGCCTCGGCGAGATCTCCGACGCGCCGAACAACACCGTCGAGTTCGTCATCGACCCCGCCGGGACGGCCAAGCGCAACCTGGTGCGGCTCACCGTGCGCGAACGCGGCTTCGCCAAACTCGGACTCGACGAGGCGGTGCGCCGTCGCAACTACGAGGAGAACCTCCACGGCTGGGAGCAGCAGCTCGGCGTGGCCCGTGATCTCGCAGAGGGCCGGCGGCGACAGCGCGACCAGGAGTCAGCGGCGCCGAGCGAGGAGTGAGCGGCGCCGGGCGAGCGATCGGCGGTTGATCGACGGCAGATCGGCCGCGACCAGGAGCGTCCACCGGGCACGGCCGCACCGCAGGTGAGCGGGCTATCCTCAAGGGATGGGCAGGGTCACCGACAGAGCACGGATCCGCACCGTCAGGGTGCGTGAGGGCAGGCTGTACGCCGGCCGCAAGGGCGACCACGTCGCCGTCGAGGAGCCGCTGGACATCCGCCTGAACGGTCAGCAGCTCTCGCTGACGATGCGCACCCCGGGCCATGACGTCGAGCTGATCCACGGCTTCCTCCACGGCGAGGGGATCATCGCCCACCGCGAGGACATCACCGAGGCCCGCTACTGCGACGGCGCCGTGGTCGACGACGGCAGCGGCTTCGCGCAGAACACGTACAACGTCATGGACTTCACGACCACCCGGCCGCAGCTGCTGCCGCTGGCCACCAAGAACTTCACCACCAGCTCGGCCTGCGGGGTGTGCGGTTCTGAGAGCATCGACGCGGTGCGGCAGAAGAGCCGCTACGCGCTGCTGAAGGACTGGCAGCTGGATCCCCGCGTTGTCCTCGCCGCCGCCCGCGCCCTGAACGACGAGCAGGCCGTCTTCGCCCGCACCGGCGGGGTGCACGCCGCCGCGCTCGTGGACCTCGAGGGGAACCTCCTGGTGGTCCGCGAGGACGTGGGCCGGCACAACGCGGTCGACAAGGTGATCGGCTGGGCGCTGCTCGCAGACCGGCTGCCGCTGCGGGACTGCTTCCTGCTGGTCTCCTCCCGCGCCAGCTTCGAGATCGCCCAGAAGGCCTGCATGGCCGGGATCCCCCTGCTGGCCTGCGTCTCCGCCGCGAGCTCCCTGGCCATCGAGACCTCTGAGGAGTTCGGCCAGACCCTCGTGGGCTTCACCCGCGCGGCCGAGGACGGCGACGGACGGATGAACGTGTACACGCATCCTGAGCGGGTGGACCTGGCGGGGGCGGAGGGCTGATCCCGCCGGATCGCCCTGTCTGCCCGCCCGCCCTGCCCGGCCCCAGCCCCGCCCGCCCGCCCGCCCTGCCCTGCCCTGCCCTGCGCCAGCCCGCCCTGCCCTGCCCCAGCCCCGCCCGCCCTGCCCTGCCAGCTCACCCAGCGCGGCGTGTACGGAATCGTGCAATTCTGAGCCGTTTCCGGGGCGATTCTGGCTCGGAATCGACCGATCCCGCTCGTGGGGCGAGCGTGCTCGCCCGGTGACGGCCGGGCGACGGTTCCTCCCCAGTGGCAGGTTTTCCACAGCCGGCCAGAGCATCCCGACGACGGTCGGGATGGCTCTAGCGTCGGGTGAATGGCGAGGGATTTCAGGCGGTACGCGGGGGCGCTGGATCACCGTTCGGCATGGCTGGAACTCGGCATGCATTCGCGGGATCTCGCCTCGGACCTCTTCACCACGGTGTTCCCCGGCTATCTGACCCTCACCAGCGGCCCTGCGACGCTCAACATCATGTCGTGGGTGCTGCAGAACAGGGTCCGTCCGGGCAGCGTCCTCAGCCACACGACCGCGGCGCTGCTGTGGGGCATCCCGATCCCTGGGGCGCTCGAGAAGGGGGTCGGCCTCCTCCGAGGCCCCGACCTGCAGGTGCGTGACGGAGTCGCGGTCATCCCCTCGGTGCAGCCGGGCCGTGCGCTGGGCGTCGACGCGAAGCTTCCCGTACTGCACTGTCGCGTCCCACCGGAGCAGAGCGGACGGATAGGGAGGGGCGCCATCGTGCATCGGCAGCGACCTGGCGGCACCGCACTGCTCGGCACGCTCGTGGTGTCGTCGCAGGCGGAGACCATTCGGGAGCTCGCGACGATGCTTCCGCTGTGGGACGTGGTCGCGGCGATCGAATCTGTGGTCGGACCAGATCCCGTGTCACCCGGGCAGACGATGAGGACTCTGGGTGCGGCCTTCGAGGCGCCTGGTGGCGGGGCGGGGACCGCACGTGCACGCCGAGCCCTCGCGCTGGCGTGTACACGGGTGCGCTCACCGGGCGAGACGGTGATGAGGCTGATGCTCGAGTCGGCAGGGTTCCCGGCACCGTTCCCGAATCTCCCGGTGCCGGACCCGCTCACGGGACGGACCCGCTACATCGATCTGGCGTGGGATGAGGTCGGCGTGGGCCTGGAGTACGACGGCGACGGTCATCGGACCACGAAGGAGCAGTGGCGCGCGGACGAGACTCGGCGCGACGAACTAGCGGCCCGCGGGTGGATGCTGGCACGCGCCAACGGCACGGACCTCTGGCGTCCACGTCGGATTCTGCTGCGTCTGCGTCGGAGCCTCGGGGAGAGAGGACTGCAGGTGCCGAGCGAGGAGCGCATCCACCGCACGCTGTCGATGCTGGCCGCGAAACGTCCCTCGATGCGCGTAAGTCCACGACCGGGGTGACCAGGGGCCGACCCCGCGGCAACCCGCGGCTGGCCCGGGCCAGATCCCGGGCCGGAGCGGTCGTTTCCGCGCCGGAGTGGTCGACCCCCAGCCGGATCGGTCGATTCCGAGCCAGATCGGGGCCTGTTCTGGCTCGGAATCGACCGGAATCGACGCAGAGAGCGCGGCGCACGGTGCGGGCGGCGCGGGGCGCAGAGCGAGCGGCTCAGGGCGCGGGGCGACTCAGGGCACGGGACGCATGACGCAGCTCGCGCGGCGCGGGGTGTGGGCGATGGCGGAGCGTCTCAGCGGAGGGCCAGCAGGTGCGCGGCGGTGACCTCGTCGAGGACCACGTCGGTCGCGACGCCGGCCCGCAGCGCCGCACGCAGGGGGAGCGCCTTGCGGGAGCCGGAGGCCACGAGCAGGCGGCGCGGGATCCGGGCGAGCTGATCCGGTGAGGTGCCGGAGCCACGGGCGTTCATCGCGATGTCGCGGTAGCCGCCGTCGGCGCGCAGGAAGACAGTGCACACATCGCCCACCGCGCCGTCGGCCCGCAGCGAGTGGAGGTCCTCCTCGGTGAGGTAGTTGTGCGTGTAGACGTGGCTGGGCACCTCGGCGTCGAACGCCCCGACACTGAACACCGCGACCGTCGCCTGCTGCTGCACGTCCAGGACCCGCTGCACGGAGCGCTCTCGCCACATCGCCTCGCGGGTCGCGGGGTAGTCGAAGAAGGCGGGCACCGGGAACTGGTGCACGGTCGCATCCCAGCGGGTGGCCGCGCGGGCGAGCACGGTGGCGATGTAGGTCAGTCCCGAGCCCTCCACGTTGATCGCGCCGTTGAGCTGCACGATCCGCATCCCCGGCACCGGCCTCGTCCGGACCTTGCTGAGCAGAGCCGCCATGGTGGTGCCCCAGGCGATGCCCAGGGTGGTCCCGGGTTCCAGCATCTCGTCGAGCAGGGTCGCGCCGGTCTCGACGACCGTGTGCAGGCGCTCGCGCTCGTCCGCGCCTGTGCCCATCGGCACCACATGCGCCTGGACCCCGTACTGCCGAGCGATGCGCCGACCGAGCTCCTCCACCCGGTGCGCCTCCGGCGGGCGCAGCGAGATCTGCACCAGCCCGGCCGTACGGGCGTCGGCGAGCATGCGGGAGACGGTGGAGCGGGAGACGGACAGCGAGCCCGCGATCGCCTCCATCGTCTGGCCCTCGCCGTAGTACATCCGTGCAGCCGCGAACGCGGTTTCCAGGCGGCCCTCGGGGATCATGCACCCAGTGTTGCACGTTCGTGCATCCGGCTTGCATCAGCCTGCACGGAGGTTCCACGATGTCGGTGACGGGTGCCCGCAGGATGCGGCACCCGAAGACGTCACGGCAAAGGAGCACCCACGTGTCCGATCAGCAGCGGTCCGCCCTCACCCCGGCCAGCCGGGAGGAGCACCTCGCGCGTCTGCGTGCCGCGACCGCACAGGACCCGCTCGACGTGCTCGTCGTCGGCGGCGGGGTCAACGGGGCCGGGGCCGCTTTCGATGCTGCCACCCGCGGTCTCTCCGTCGGCCTCGTGGAATCTCACGACTGGGCCAGCGGCACCTCCTCGCGCTCCTCCAAGCTGATGCACGGCGGCCTGCGCTACCTGCAGATGCTCGACTTCAAGCTCGTCGCCGAAGCGCTGCGTGAGCGTGACCTGCTGATCCAGCACACGGCTCCGCACCTGGTGAAGCCCATCAAGTTCGTCTTCCCCTTCTTCAAGAAGGTCGTGGACCGTGCCTTCATCGGCTCCGGCGTGATGCTCTACGACGCGATGCAGTCCATCGGCCACAAGCGTGCCGTCCCCTTCCACCGCCACCTCCTGCACGACAAGATGCTCGAGGTCTTCCCGGGCCTGGACGGCGAGAAGGCCGTCGGCGCGCTCGAGTACTACGACGCGCAGATGGACGACGCCCGCTTCGTGATGATGCTGGTGCGCTCTGCCGCGCAGCATGACGCCGTGGTCGCCAACTACACCACCGTCGTGGACTACCTGCACGAGGGCACCCGCGTCATCGGTGCCCGGATGCGCGACGAGGAGACCGGCGAGGAGTTCGACGTCCACGCCCGCGCGACCGTCCTCGCCGGCGGCGTCTGGACCCAGGACCAGCAGGAGCTCGCCGGGGCCGATGCCGGTCTCGAGGTGCTCGCCTCCAAGGGCGTCCATATCGTCGTGGACCGCGATCGGATCTCCGCTGTGCCGGACACCGGCATCATCACCCAGACCGAGAAGTCGGTCCTGTTCATCATCCCGTGGGACGAGTACTGGGTCATCGGCACCACCGACACCCCGTGGACCCAGGACCCGCGCGACGTGGGCGCGACCAGCGACGACATCGAGTACGTGCTCGAGCACGCCAACGCCGTGCTCGCGGAGGACCTCGGCCGCGAGGACGTCATCGGCGTCTACTCCGGCCTGCGCCCGCTGCTGCAGCCGGTGAAGAAGGGCGCAGGCGGCTCCTCCTCGTCCACGAAGGTCTCCCGTGAGCACACCGTCATGGAGGTCGAGCCGGGGCTGTCCGCGATCGCGGGCGGGAAGTACACCACCTACCGGGTGATGGCCGAGGACGTCGTCGACTTCGCGATCAAGGACTCCCAGCCGGGCCGCCCGAGCCTGACCCGCTCGATCCCCGTGATCGGCGCCCAGGGCTATGAGGCGCTCATGCGCGACAAGCGGGAGATCGGCCGACGCTACGGCTTCGACGAGATCCGGGTGGACCGGCTGCTGTTCCGCTACGGCGCCCTGCTGACCGATGTGCTCGCGCTGATCGATGAGGATCCCGTTCTCGGGGCGCCTCTCGAGCACGCCCCGCGCTACCTGCGGGCTGAGGCGCTGTACGCGGTCCGTGCCGAGGGCGCGCGCCACCTGGCGGATATCCTCCAGCGCCGCACCCGCCTGGACTACGAGACCCGCGACCGCGGCGTCGACGCGGCCGCAGAGGTCGCTGCGCTCGTCGGGCCCGAGCTGGGCTGGGACGATGCCGCCCGCCGCCGCGAGGTCGAGACCTACCGCAATCTCATCGCCGCCCGTCTGGACGGCGAACGCACCACCAGCGATGAGCAGGCAGCAGCCCGCCTCGCCGACGCCCCGGAGGTGCCCACCCGACGATGACCGACCCTGTGCCCGGAGACGAGATCCGGGCACTGCGTGGGGCGCGCACCGCGTGCGCCCCCGCAGAGCTCTCCCCGAGCTCTGCGACCGGCCGATCCGAGTTCCGCCCGACGCGCCCCCGCTCCATGACGAGCGGCCGGGCCGGCGTCACCCGTCCGACATGCCGTGCCCACTGATGCCGCGGCATGGACGTCGCGGAGCCCGATCTCAGCCGGAATCCGATCCGCACCGACGCGGATCGCTGAGGAGAACCACACATGGAAACACTCGGAACCATCCTGCTGTCCGAGATCGCGGGCACCGCGATGCTGACGCTGCTGGGCGGTGGCGTCGTCGCCAACGCCATCCTCGGCAAGACCAAGGGCAACGGCGGCGGCTGGCTGATGATCAACTTCGGCTGGGGACTGGCGGTCTTCGCCGGCGTCTGGACCGCCTTCAAGACCGGCGCCCACCTGAACCCCGCGGTCACCATCGGCCTGCTCACGAGCGAGGCCACCGAGTACGCGCCAGGCATCCCGATGACCTTCGGCACCACGATCACCTACTTCGTGGCAGAGCTGATCGGTGCCTTCCTCGGCGCCGTGCTGGCCTGGCTCGCGTACAAGAACCACTACGACCAGGAGACGGACGCCGGCACCATCCTGGGTACCTTCTCCACGGGTGCGGAGATCCGCTCCCGCGGCTGGAATGTGGTCACGGAGATCATCGCGACCTTCGTGCTGGTGTTCGTGATCATCATGTTCGGCAACACCCCGCATGAGCTCGGCCCCCTCGCGGTCGCCCTGCTGGTGCTCGCCATCGGCGCCTCCCTCGGCGGGCCGACGGGCTATGCCATCAACCCCGCCCGAGACCTCGGGCCGCGCGTGGCGCACGCGATCCTCCCGATCAAGCACAAGGGCGGCAACGACTGGGGATACTCGTGGGTGCCGATCGTCGGCCCCATGATCGGCGGTACCCTCGCGGGCCTCGCCTCGATCCTCTACTTCTGAGCAGCACCTCTGTTCGAACCAGCAGTCTCGCGCCCGAGCGTGGCGCTGCGACCTCACGACCTCTCATCCACGACGAAGGAGTTCCGATGAACGACCAGACGATGTACATCATGTCGATCGACCAGGGCACCACCTCGACCCGCGCGATCATCTTCGACCATGCCGGTCAGATCGTCTCCAGCGGCCAGAAGGAGCACGAGCAGATCTTCCCGAAGTCCGGCTGGGTCGAGCACGACCCCAAGGAGATCTGGAAGAACACCCGCGATGTGGTCGGCAAGGCGCTCGTGAACGCCGAGATCAACCGCCACCAGATCGCGGCCGTGGGCATCACCAACCAGCGCGAGACCGCCGTGGTGTGGGACAAGGCGACCGGCGAGCCGGTCTACAACGCGATCGTCTGGCAGGACACCCGCACGCAGAAGATCTGCAACGAGCTCGCCGGCGACGAGGGCGCCGACAAGTACAAGGAGCGCGTGGGCCTGCCGCTGGCGACCTACTTCTCCGGTCCCAAGGTGAAGTGGATCCTCGACAACGTCGACGGTGCCCGGGAGAAGGCCGAGGCCGGGGAGCTGCTGTTCGGCAACACCGACTCGTGGCTGCTGTGGAACCTCACCGGCGGAAGCAAGGGCGGCGTGCACGTCACCGACGTCACCAACGCCTCGCGCACGATGCTGATGAACATCGACACCCTCGACTGGAACGAGGACATCGCGAAGGACATGGGCATCCCGCTGTCCATGCTCCCGGAGATCCGCTCCTCCTCCGAGGTGTACGGCAAGGGCCGCAAGAACGACCTGCTCATCGACACCCCGATCGCGGGCATCCTCGGGGACCAGCAGGCCGCGACCTTCGGCCAGGCCTGCTTCGAGGTGGGCCAGGCCAAGAACACCTACGGCACCGGCAACTTCATGCTGATCAACACCGGTGAGGACCTGGTGCGCTCCGAGAACGGGCTGCTCACCACCGTCGCCTACAAGATCGGCGACAACAAGCCGATCTACGCCCTCGAGGGATCGATCGCGGTCACGGGCTCGCTCGTGCAGTGGGTGCGCGACAACCTGGGCCTGATCAAGGACGCCCCCGAGATCGAGGATCTCGCGAAGAAGGTCGACGACAACGGTGGCCTGTTCATCGTCCCGGCCTTCTCGGGCCTGTTCGCCCCGCACTGGCGCTCCGACGCGCGCGGTGCGATGGTCGGCATGACCCGCTTCCACAACAAGAACCACATCGCCCGGGCCACCCTGGAGGCCACGGCCTTCCAGTCCCGCGAGGTGCTGGATGCGATGGTCGCCGACGCCGAGAGCGAGGGCGTGGAGCTCTCGGAGCTCAAGGTCGACGGCGGCATGGTCATGAACGAGACCCTCATGCAGTTCCAGGCCGACATCCTCGGCGTGCCCGTGGTGCGTCCGAAGGTCATCGAGACCACCGCGCTCGGCGCCGCCTACGCGGCCGGGATCGCCGTGGGCTTCTGGGACGGCGAGCAGGACGTCATCGACAACTGGGCCGAGGACAAGCGCTGGGAGCCCGCGATGGACGACGAGACCCGCGACCGCTACATGCGCCTGTGGAAGAAGGCCGTCGAGCGCACCCTGGACTGGGTCGACGACGACACCGAGGCTCTGTACAGCTGACCCGCTGAGCACAGCGGAGTTGCACAGCCCTGTGCACGTGCTTCCCGATGGGAGCCGCGTGCGCAGGGCTGTCGTACACGGTCGACGCGCGAGGGTGACCCTTCGGTAGCAATCTGCTCGTGTGAGACCCTGGCGGGTGAGGTGGATCACGCTCCGCCACGCCGGAGGGCAGGGCCCGTTTCACAGTGCTGTGACCAGCAGGGTCGTCGACGATCCGTCGTCGATGCATGACTGCGATTCCCCCACCTCGGCAGTTCGCGGCGAGTACGGTCGGAGAGATCACCACCGACCCAGACGCCGTGCGGCGTTCCGTTGCCGCGCCGTGAGGTGCTGAGCAGGCGCGCCGAGCAGTCGTCCTGTCCCATTCCCCACTCCCCACCTCCCCACTTCCCCGCATCTGAGATCGGAGTCCTCCCATGGATCTCGCCTTCAAACTCGTCGCACTGGCCGTCTACTTCCTCGCGATGATCGGCATCGGCATGTACGCCTTCCGCAAGACCAAGGGCGGTGAGGACTACATGCTCGGCGGACGCCAGCTGCATCCGTTCGTCGCCGCCCTGTCCGCCGGCGCCTCCGATATGTCCGGTTGGCTGCTGATGGGCCTGCCGGGTGCGCTCTACATGAATGGTCTGGTCGAGGCGTGGATCGCCGTCGGCCTCACCGTCGGCGCCGGCCTGAACTGGTTCTTCGTGGCCCCTCGGCTGCGGCAGTACACGCAGATCGCCGGCAATTCGATCACCGTGCCGAGCTTCTTCGGCAACCGCCTTCACGACCGCACCAACGTTCTGCGGATCGCTGCGGGCCTGATCATCCTGGTGTTCTTCACCTTCTACGTCTCCTCGGGCATGGTCGCCGGCGGCGTGTTCTTCCAGTCGATGTTCGGCGGGCCCTATCTCACCGGCATGCTGCTGGTCGGCGGCGTCACCATCCTCTACACCCTGTTCGGCGGGTTCCTCGGCGCCAGCTATACGGATGTGGTCCAGGGCATGATCATGCTGGTCTCCCTGATCCTGGTGCCGGTCACCGCGATGTTCGTGGTTGGCGGACCGGCGCAGATGTTCGCCTCCGTGCGCGAGGTCAATGCCGACTTCGGCTCCATGACCTCCGGCGGCACCGCCATCGGCATCATCTCGGCGCTGGCCTGGGGCCTGGGCTACTTCGGCCAGCCGCACATCATCGTGCGCTTCATGGCGCTGCGCTCCTCGCGGGATGCCAAGTACGGCCTGGTCGTGGGCATGAGCTGGATGATCATCTGCGTGATCGGCGCCGTGTTCACCGCACTCGCCGGCCTGGCGTACTTCCAGCAGAACGCGGACGCGATCCTCACAGACACCAAGAACGGCGAGTCGGTGTTCCTGGACCTCTCGCAGCTGCTGTTCCATCCGCTGATCGCCGGCGTGCTGCTGGCTGCGGTGCTCGCAGCGATCATGTCCACCATCTCCTCACAGCTGATCGTCTCCAGCTCGGCGCTCATCGAGGACCTCATGGGCGGCATCGGTATCAGGCTCAGTGCCAAGGGCGCCCTGTGGGGCGGCCGCATCGGTGTGCTGGTGGTCTCGATCATCGCGGTGCTGCTGGCCCTGGACCCGGGCAGCTCCGTGCTCGGCCTGGTGGCCTTCGCCTGGGCCGGCTTCGGCGCCGCCTTCGGGCCGATCGTGCTCCTGTCGCTGTTCTGGCGTCGCCTCACCGCGGCCGGTGCCGCAGCGGGCATGGTCGCCGGTGCCGCGGTGGCCTTCGTCTGGGGACAGTTCTCCCCCGATGTCGCGTGGGGTCTGTTCGGCGAACAGCACCTGTACGAGATCATCCCCGGCTTCCTGGTCTGCCTCGTGCTCGCCGTCCTGGTCAGCATGATCACCCCTCAGCCGCCGGCGAAGGCGATGGAGGAGTTCGACGACATGCTCGAATCCTTGGCCAGCGGTGAGGCCCGCGACCGCAGCGCGGAGGCGGCCGGGGCCGCACCCGCCGCCGATACCACGGGCACCACCGGCACCGTCTGAGCCGCAGGGAGCACCGGGTCGCCACGCCAGAGG